>JAQCKL010000300.1 GCA_027592485.1 Cyanobacteriota bacterium | reverse complement strand
AACCGACTCCCTTGTCATCGCGATGCCATCGCCTGATTTTCCTCTGCCCCGTACACTAATGCACTACCAACACACTTTACCTCTTCAAGTCAGGATCTATATGAATCTTGATCAGAACGAGAAACGAAAACTTCGTGCTGAAGCAGCTATACTATGCCCTCAGATAGTAAAACCTTCACGCTCTAAAGATAAATACTCAGATGCTGTAAGTTATATGCTGACTTACAGAGGCGTTCTGTGTCCCCAAGCCCGTGACTTATTCTCCGCTGGTAGTGTCGCACTAAGAGCAGATCCAGCTAGAGGTGGAAACTATATTCAGAGAGCACTTGCTGATATAGAAAGTGAAATGCGAGTTGCTGCTTTGACCCTAGAAGACGCTCTCTTTGAGGAATATTGGGGAATGATCGTGCCCAGTGAAGTACGAATTGCTACTTGGCTAGCAATGGCTGATCGCTACGCGCAGGATTGGATTCCTTCTGAGGAGCTATTCCTAGACAATACTTTTGAATAACCTAGATTGATATTCTGCTGATACGGATTTATATAATTTAATTCACCATAGTGGAAACATAAAAACCCGGTTGGAGCGGACTGTCAGAGTTGGTTGATTTTGTGGCAGAGGTTATTTTCAGCCGCTCAACCGGAACGTTAGACGGCAGAAGCTCATGGCATTCGACATGTACATAGAAGGTTCTCGCAAGTCCATTGGACGACATGAAGAAGGCGTATTTCGTATTGTTGGGGAAATGAGAGGTTTTCCTTAATTAGTGCAAATAGGGCAGAAATTTTATGACGCCCCGAGGATTCCCCCCGAGCTTGCGAATACGCTTACTCATGAGTGTATTGGTCTGAACGCCCCCAAGGGCTGACATGGACAAACAACACTCAATATTGCGTTTCCCAAACAAGCCCAAACTTATTGCAATTCCCTGCTGCAACTACCCACGCAGGGTTTACAAGGGTTAGCAAGTGCATGGTTTTGCATGCACTAGCCCTAGATAAATGGTGGCGCTATGGCTCACGCCAACTTGAGACAGTTTTCTCAACCACTCTCGTCAATCGACCCCGATCAGATTCAATTGGCATTGGCGATCGCCGATACCGCCATCCTGCGATCGCTGCTCACCGAAAGCCGACCCGCGATCTCCCTGCCCCAGCAATTGGGGCAAATGCAAGTCACCGTTGGGGTTCCCCTCGCCGACCAGGGCACCATGCTCGATGCCGTAGTCGATTACGAAGCCCTGGGCTGTGCCCTCCTGGATGCCATCCCCCCCGAGGCGCAAACCTCAGCCAAAGCCTATCAAGAATTGACCCGCTGCCAGTCAGAGCTGCAAACCCTGGGGTGGCGGGTAGCGATTGCAGAAGCGATCGCCCTCTTGAGCCATGGGGGCTTTCAAGAGCAAGACATCGAACGGATTTTGCAATTGCCCTCCGAAGGGTGGCACCGCTCTTGGTGGTCCACCTTCGACCGCCAGGGCAATTTAGGCCATCCCTTTCAGCGCTGGTTCCGCTGCCGCCGCTATGGTGATGGCACCTACATCCTGCAATATCGCGATCACTATGCCCAAGTGGCTCCCGCCTGCTTTCGAGGGACATGGCATCAGGTGCCGGTGGTGATTGCCAGTGCGGGGCAGGGCTTTGGCCAACTGTTGATGACCCTGCGTCGTGCCCAGGCCAGCCTCAAAAGCGATCACGCCATTTTGCTGTCGGCCCCATTGCATGATTTGGAGCAGGAAGGATTTATGCGCCAGGGCATTAGCGTGTATGCCTTGGGGGCAACTGCCCCTACGCCGCTAACCGCAACCGCACCGTTAACGCCCTCACCTGCACCTGTTCCATCCTGAATGTAGAGACAGCAAATTTGCTGTCTCTACATTCAGGGGTTGAATAAACCGGATGTGGCATCAGCCCCCCTTGAGGCAACCGGTCCTATAGCAACTTATCCAAACCGTAGATTAACGACTTCAAGGGCAGAATCCGGCGGATAGCCAACAGTACCCCTGGCATATAGCAGGCGCGATCGCTAGTGTCGTGGCGCAGGGTATAGAGCTGCCCCGGTGCCCCAAACAGCACCTCCTGGTGTGCAATCAACCCCGGTAACCGCACACTGTGAATATTGATGCCATCGGCGGTGGTGCAGCCCCGTGCCCCAGTCATTTTCTCGGTTTCGGTCACTTGGGCCGGGTTGTAGGCCTTGTCGGGGGCGCTGAGCATTTGGGCGGTTTGGATGGCGGTGCCGCTGGGGGCATCGGCCTTTTGGTTGTGGTGCAGCTCAATGATTTCCACATGGTCAAAGTATTGGGCCGCCTGGATCGCCGCCTGTTGCAGCAGCACCACCCCAATCGAGAAGTTGGGAATCACCAAGCAGCCAATGCTGGCCTTGTCGGCAAACTCGGCCAAATTTTGGAGCTGTCCAGGGCTCAAGCCGGTGGTGCCGACGACGGGGCGCACGCCATAGGCGATCGCCGCCCGCGTAGTTTCATACACCGTATCGGGGTGGGTAAAGTCCACCATCACCGAGATACCTTCACTCTGGGCCGACACCAGGGTGGCTTCTAGATCGGACAGAACCGGGATTTCTAAGGGGCCGCATCCGACAATCTCACCAATATCCTCGCCCTGGACTTCGGGGGTGCGATCGACCGCCCCCACCAGGGTCATGTCTTCGGCCTGGGCAATGGCTTTAATCACCTCGCGGCCCATTTTGCCGCAGGCCCCATTCACCACCACCGGAATTGTCGTTTGTTCTGCCATATGCCCGATTATTGAAACGGTCCACGTTCTAAATACAGTAGGGGTGTGGCCTTGCCAAACCCCGATCAAAACCTGAGTACGGGAGCAGGAAAACCGACCGAAAATCCCCTCTGGGGAGGGGTGGCCGAAGGCCGGGGTGGGTCAACCGCTGGGCTACCCACCGGAAACCCATCCCTAGCCCCTCCCAAGGAAGGGAAAATTCAGAGGAGGAGGTTAGCGGTTTGCTTATCCCGTACTGGCGTTAATAATAGGTCCCCACCTTACGATGGTGAACCGCCGTGATGCCATCAGGATTAGAAACCTTACCATCTTGAACGGTGCTGTAGACCAGCCAGTGATCGCTCATTTCCATGCGACTGGTGACGGTACATTCCATGTAGGCCAAGGCATCCCCCAAAATTGGCGAGGTATTGATGGCGGGGCGGGTGCGGACGCCAGCAAAGCGATCGGCCCCAGGGGGAAAGCGCTTCAGGAAGTGTTTCATTAAATGGTTGTAGTTGTTCTCCTCCAACACATTCAGCACAAACTGATCTCCCACCTGCATAAAGGATTCGATCGCCCGATCCTTGGCCACGGCGACGGTAAAGCCGAGGGGTTGGAAACTGGCCTGGGATACCCAAGAGGCCAACATGGCACTGGTCAGGTTTCCCTTGCGGGCCGTAATGATATAGAGGCCGCCGCTGATCCGCCCGAGGGCTTTTTCCATGTCCGCATCGAGGGACTTGAGCTTCTTCAGCTTTTTGGCCTGGCCCAAAAGCTGCCCTAGGTCGGTGCCGGTTTCTTCGCAGAACTGGTAGAGGGCTTCGTCGGGGGTGTCTTTAATGCGGATGGGGGCAAAGGCGGGCCGCAATTCCAAATCCCGAAACTTATTCACCAGGGTATCGATGGGTTCGTCGTCGCCGCCGTAGGACTCAAATAACCCCACCGTTTGCTTGTCGTGGACTGCCGCAAAAATGGTGCCGATCGCCGCCTGGGCGTCCGAAGCCCCAGTGGAGGGGGGCATGCCAATCACCAAACCCGTCGCTCGGCCCACCAGTTCATTCACCTCATGGGGATCGGCGGAGCGCAGGTCCATCATTTCCACGGCGATATCAGTTTTGGTGATGCCACGGGCGATTGCCTGGGAGAGGCGATCGCTATAGCCATAGTCCGAGGTGTAAAACACCCCCACGAGGGTTTCTGATTTGCCCTTTTCCTGGCTCCAGCGGCGATAGCGATCGGTGAGTTCTTGGAGGTTGTGGCGGAGCAACGGGCCATGGCCGGTGGCAATGGTGGTGATCTCCGGCAGGGCATCCATGCGCTTCATGGCCGAGAGTACCGAGCGAGCGTTGGGGGCCATCAGACAGTCGTAATAAAAACGAAAGTCCGGGGACAGGGCCGCCAAGTCGGCATCGTAGAGATCGTCGCTGCAATAGTGCATGCCAAAGGCATCGCAGGTAAACAGAATTTGGCTCTTGTGGTCGTAGGTAAAGATGGTGTCGGGCCAGTGCAGGTTGGGGGCGCTGACAAACTCTAGGGTGTGCCCCTGCCCCAGATCCAGGGTGTCGCCATTTTTGACCTGGATGCGTTCGAAGGGGCGGTGTACGAGGTCTTCTAGAAAAGCGATCGCCACCTTAGCGCCCACCACCACCGCATTGGGGGCCAGATCCAGCAGATCGGCCATGAGGCCGCTATGGTCTGGCTCGGTGTGGCTAATGACGATGTAGTCAATGGTGGCCGGGTCGATTTGGCCCCGCAGGGTGTCGAGGTACAGCTCCCGGAATTTGGCATGGGAGCTATCCACCAGGGCCAGCTTGTCACCCCGAATAATAAATGAGTTATAGGTCGTGCCATTTTGCAGGCCGAACTCAATGTCGAAGCGATCGCGATCCCAGTCGAGGGAACGGATAGTGGTGATGTCGGGGGCGATGTCTTCGACCTGGATGGTGAGACGCTTTTGAAGTTGAGGCGCTGCGGCGACCATCGAAACCCTCCTAAGCCAATAAGGACTTTGACAACTGCAATGTTTCTTAACTATCCCATTGTGCCTTAATTACCCCAGGGTTCGAGATTAGGATTGTTGCTGAGACCTATCACCATTCAAAAACACCGGCAAACGGGCAGCCCATGACGGCCTCCACCCCACCGGGCGCAGTCCTCCGGTTCAGATGCCTGGCACGCATCCGGGGCCTGTAGCCGTCGCCAGTAACGATGGCAAAATAACCTCGCCAACGGCTGGGAGCAGAGTGGGGTGGAGCTGCGGTTCGGGCTGAGTGATGTCAACCGCTGATATCTCCTCACACTTTCCTAACAACTCATTGTTAGGATCTAGAGGCGTTCCTGAAAATCGCCACTGACAACCGCCACCAAAATCACCTCCACTCTTTGTTAGTGGGGGTTTTGGTTTGGCTTCCCCTCGACCAAGCCCTGGCCCCGCATTGCCAACGCCGTCCCGATCGCAATGCCGATCGCATCCATGACCAGATCCCCTGGATCCAAATTGCGATGGGGCGAGAAATATTGCACCAGCTCCTCCGCCACAACAAACAGGCTAAACAAGGTCACAAATAGCGGCAATCGCTTCCCCAGCAGCCGAATGCGGCGATGCCGAACCAGCCGTTCCCCCAGATAAGCCGCGATGCCATAGAGCACCACATGGCCGATTTTGTCGTAGTAGGGAATGTACTCCAGTTGAGCTGGCAACGCATTACTGTAGGCCATCACTAAAACCCCGCCGATTAGGGCGAAGTAGAGCCAGGTCAGCGCATTGCCGAGGGTGAATCGATGAGAGGATGAGGGCTGGGGCATAACAAACCTTGAAAGGGTTACGGTTGAGCTAAACTACAGGATTTGATCTCACCGTTACACAAGGCTTTGGGCATCGCCTAGGATGGCCTGTCTAAACCCCACTGTTCCCGACCATTCCCGACCAGGCAGACCCCAGTAACCTGAGTACGGGTTAAGGAAACCTGGCTGAAATATCCCCTCCATGGGAGGGGTGGCCGTAGGCCGGGGTAGGCCAACCCCTTAAACCCACCCCATCACCCCACCATGCATCCCCTCTCCCGCCTACTGCGCTATAGCCGTGCCCATCGCCGTCAGGTGTGGCTGGCCAGTGTCTGCTCGGTCCTCAACAAAATCTTTGATCTCGCCCCGCCGGTCCTGATTGGCCTGGCCGTAGATGTGGTGGTCGAGCAGCAGGACTCGGTGATTGCCGGTTGGGGGGTGGAGACCGTGCAATCCCAGTTTGTGGTGCTGTCGCTGCTGACCTTTGTGGTGTGGAGCCTAGAGTC
>JAQCKL010000299.1 GCA_027592485.1 Cyanobacteriota bacterium | reverse complement strand
GTAAGTTCTGCGGTGCATAGGGATCAAGGGAGCAGGGCACTAGAGGCCATAGTGGGGCTGAGTGATGGTGCAAAGCCTTACGCAGCCATTTGCGAGATCGCCTCACCATAGACCTGATCGAACTGTGCCTCTAAAGTCTGGTGGGTGCCTCGCAGTTCATCCACCACCTGCTTTGCCCAACGGCAATAGTCCTGACAGCGGGTCACAGACCATCCCGCTGGCGGGGACGCCACTAAGTCTCGCAAGTTAGCGGTTTTGTCTGCGAGTTTGACCAACTTGGCGCGATCGCACAGGCTGCTGGCGTGATCGACTTGATGCTGCTTGCGCACCGCCTTGGGCAATGACTTATCGTCCGTCACCTGGGCCACGACCCCCGCGATCTCTGGGCCAAAGCGAGTCTCTAGCTCTGCCAAACTGGTGTCCGTGTCCTCAACCGTGTCATGGAGCAATGCACTGGCCAGTACCACTGGATCGATCACCCCAGCTTCTTGGTGCAAGAGGTGCAAAAGGGCGATGGGATGATTGATATAGGGGGAGGCTGCCTTATCCTTCCGGCGTTGGTGGCAATGGCGATCGGCGGCAAACTGCAATGCCGTCACCACCACTGACCAAGGATCATTCACCCCCTGCTCTGGCACTGATGAATCCATTAATTAAACACCTCAAATACTTGGCGACAGCAGTCTTTGAGCCGGTCACCAATCGTGCCTTCGGGCACAACCGCTCCCGTAAAAGACCACTGATGAATCGTCGATAGACTCCACTGCTTGCCCCGGTGATCAAAGCCTGCCACTTCAATGCCAATTACCCGCTGTACCTGGGTTTCGCTGTCGGTGTGGAAGCGAATCTGCACCAGCAGGCTGCGGCATTGGAACAAGCGACTAAGTCCTGGAAAATGAAATCCCAAATCAATCGAATCGGGATCGACAAGGGCACGGGTATCTTGGTCATTGGCCCAAGGCTTCAGATCCACACGCAGGTCCGGGAACGTCCCTTTAAACAAACGGACAACGGTGGCAATTTTATTGGCGAACTCAATACTGTTAGCTTGCTCCGCTGCGTTCACGCCTAGGCCTCATTTGTAAACGAGCTTTACAGATTAGAATAGCGGCTACTCCGACACAGTCAATTCTGTAACGAGACAATCTCAAAAATAATGGCTGTACCGATCGGCTCTGATCAGTACAGCCATTATTACTATTCACATAAGATTTTAGGGTCTCACCGTGATCCACAGTGACAGTCGGGTCAAAAGCAATTCAAATCTCTAGCCCTGTTTCGCCCTGCAGATCGGTCTTACAGGTTTGCAGCAGCGCTAAATCTGCAGCTTGAATTTCCCCAAGGTTATACATCCCACTCAACACGAACGGCGTCAGCACTCCCCCAGCAGTACTCGCCACCGGCTCACTGGGAACAGTGGCGATGGCATAGCGATAAATCTCTTGGGTGTAGCTATTCGTAATTTCTAAATTTAGCGCCGCAGCCGTAATCTCCCCCTGAAAACAATCGAAGGAGGATGAGGGCATATACACGGCCCCAACCACCTGCTGTCCTTGGGCCTCAAACACCATGTAGCTGTGGCCCAGTTCTCCAGGGGTTGGTGCTTCACCGTAAAAATAAATCCCATCTTCTAAAAGTGAGGAGACTGCGGGTGCTACCTGAGTCACTTCTAACACTTCATTTTGGGGCGGATTCGCCTGGACCTCCGCTGCCAATGGGACCCCTAAAACGCCACCCAAAAGGGTGACGAGAACGAGATACGCCCACGGCTTTCGAACCAGAGCCTGGCCCAAACCTGCGGGAAATATTTCCAGGAAGAAATAATAGAAATAACGGGGAAGGACACCATACTGATTCACGATTAACTCCTCAGGTTTGAAATTTTTATAATCCCCATTAGGAATGCGAATGTTTATACCTTTCAATGTAGCGGACATTTCAGGGGCTTTCCTGCTGAGGATTCTAGGCTTTAATATCTCTTCGCACAGTTGTATCAATAGTCACAGTATTTGACTGTTTAACCTAAAGGTGCATGGACACACCCTCTCAGGTATGGGCACGAACGGTGCCGGGTTTGCTCTCAACTATTCATGTTGTATCGCAGCTATAGGCGGTGAAACGCTGCCGCCGTGACACCTTGCAAAGTGTCCAGAACAAGCTCGGGGTAATGCCCACTTGTTTAGGGACTGACAAGGAATACAGCGCAACCTGGCCCTGATCACCCTATGATCTGGACCGGACAAGGTTATATGATGACCAACTATATGAAGGTCAGCAGTCGATTGGCATTAGGTAAGCGCGAGGATGGCAGAGCAGACTCAGGGACTTGATGCGGGACAAGTCCCGATCAAATTAATACTGTTCATTGATCAGCGCCCTAGCTCAGGGGAGTATGCACAGCAGCTTCGTCATTATTTAAAGCAGCTTAGCCAAGGTCAACCGTTTAGCTTAGATGTGATTGATGTTGGGGAGCAGCCCTATTTGGTAGAGCATTTCAAACTTGTGGCCACCCCGGCTTTAGTTAAAATTGCCCCCGCTCTACAACAAGTGCTTAAGGGCAGCAATATTAATTCTCAGCTCGACTACTGGTGGCCTCAATGGCAACAAGAAGCCGCCAGTGCATGGACTGCATTCCAGGATGGAAAACCGCTTCAGGGCAGTTCTTTTGGCCAGAGCCCCATTGCCCATTCAGTGGAGATCATGAAGCTCTCTGATGAAATCTTTCGCCTTAAGCAGGAAAAGGAAGAACTTGAGGCTCAACTCGAATTCAAAGACCGCATTGTGGCGATGCTGGCCCACGATCTGCGTAACCCCTTAACAGCGGCATCCATTGCCGTTGAGACCTTGGAATTGGGATATGCGCCTAAACAGACCCAGAAAAAAATGGTCCTATCGGCAAAGTTGACCGCTCAATTGCTGACCCATGCCAAAACTCAAATTCGAGCTATTGATCGCATGATTACGGACATCTTGCAAACGGCTAAGGGGGCTACCGCTGATCTCCTGGTTCAACCCCAAGAAATCAACCTGGCATCCATGCTGGGGGAAGTGGTCGAGGCGATGAAAGGTAAGGTGCAGGCTAAAGATCAATCTCTCGATCTAGAAATTCCCCAAGACTTGCCCAGGGTCTATATTGACGGAGAACAAGTGCGGCGCGTGCTCTTAAATCTCTTGGACAACGCGATTAAGTACACCCCAGCCCACGGTCGCATCTCCATTGCCGCCCTGCATCGCACCACCCAAAAAATTCAAGTCATGATTGGGGATACGGGTCCTGGTGTTCCTGAAGAAAATTGGGAGCGCATCTTTGAGGAAAGCTTCCGGTTGCAGCGGGATCAAAACAAAGAGGGGTATGGTCTGGGGCTAGCCCTCTGCCGCCGGATTATTAGAGCCCATTACGGGCAAATTTGGGTCGAGTCCAATGCTGGCGAAGGGAGTCAGTTCATTTTTACCCTACCGGTTTATCGGGCCTAGGGGGCCGTCCACCAGCGATCTCCTTGCACTAGGGTGTGGACCAGCCAATCAGGATTGGGTTTGGGGTAGTCTTCCCGATAGTGTCCCCCACGACTTTCCTGACGAAACAGAGCGCTTTTTAAAATTAATTCAGCCAAATCCAGCAGGTTGCGGGTTTCGCCCCATTGCCTGAGGGGTAGTAGAGGGTTTGCGGGCAGTGGATAAACGGCTGGGAGAGTCAGGCAGGATTCTAACAGGCGGCTAGTGGGCAACTCGGTAAATTGTTGACGCCATTGCTCAACGGTCGCGATCGCCGTCTTCAGCCCTGGGCCATCTCGACAAATTCCAGCCCCTTGCCACATGACCTGGGGAAGCGCCGCCCGAATTTCTGCAACAGTGGCAGCATCTTGATCGCTACAAGCGCCCCATTCATCCCTGAGCGTCAGGTTTTGGTCAAAGGCTAACGGTATGCGGCTTTGCTGGGGAATGTCAGCTAATTGACGACCGTACACCAGGCATTCCAGGAGAGAATTACTGGCTAAGCGGTTGGCCCCATGGACCCCCGTGCTCGCCGTTTCACCCACGGCATAGACACCCGATAGGGTGGTGTGACTTTTGAGGTTGGTGATCACTCCCCCCATCCAATAGTGGGCGGCGGGAGAAACCGGGATCGGCATCGTCAAGGGATCAATACCCCATTGTTGACAAACGTGAATGATATTGGGGAAACGCTTTTGGACCCGTTCTGGTGGGATCACCCTGAGGTCTAGGTAAACCGCCTCCGAAGGCGAGGGGTGGGCTTGAAGATGGCGGTAAATGGCCCGACTCACCACATCTCTAGGGGCGAGCTCGCCTTGGGGGTGGGCCTCAAAAGCAAAGCGATGCTGGTGCTGATCGACTAAATGAGCCCCCTCGCCGCGCACGGCCTCGCTAATCAAGAAGCGAGGCGCTTCGGGTAGCTGCAGGGCGGTGGGATGAAATTGAAAAAACTCTAAGTCCCTGAGGATGGCACCGGCCCGCCAGGCACAGGCGACTCCATCGCCTGTACTGGCGATGGGGTTGGTGGTTTGGGCAAAGACCTGCCCCCCGCCCCCGGTGGCCAATACAATCGCGCCGGCCTGCAACCATTGGACCTGATCCTGACTCGCCGCAATCACCCCCTGGCAGCAATGGTGCTCATTCATCCATAAATCTAGGACAAAGGTTTCTTCTAGCACGGTAATGTGCGACCGTTGCCGGACCGCTGCCGCTAGGGCTGCCACCACTGCTCGCCCCGTCGTATCAGCAGCATGGAGGACCCGCTTGTGAGAATGGGCGGCCTCAAGGGTAAAGGCAAGATTGTTGTCTTGGCGGTCAAAGGGGACCCCCAAAGCCATCAGCTCCTGAATGCAAAGGGCTGCTTGGTCCACGAGTTGAGCCACCGCTTGGGGATCACACAAACCGGCCCCAGCCTTGAGGGTATCGGCCTGGTGAAATTTGGGGGAGTCTTCTGGGGCCATGGCTGCCGCAATCCCCCCTTGAGCCCAGTCACTGGCTGATTGGGTGAGTACATCCTTGGTGATTAACCCAACTCGATAGGTTTCGGGTAAGCAGAGGGCAGCATAGAGGCCTGCCGCACCACTACCGACCAAAAGTACGTCAAACGAATCGGCTTCCACGCCTTCATGTCCAGCTACGGGGCAAACTTCGGGTCAGACCTGAGATGTCATTCTATAGCGCTGGCCCCTTTGCTTAGGACACCTAGGATCGCTCTGATCCCCAGCATAGAAGCAAAGGGGGCTCGCAGTCTTGTCCGAACCGGACGAGCGACGGCTACAGAACAAAACGGCAAGAGAGTCAGATCCCTTGCCGTTTTGCGAGTTAAGTTCAGAGTCTAGCGGGGCAGAAGCCTAGCGATAGACTCCGTTGTTAAACCGATCAGCACCTTCTACCAAGGCAGGGTCAGGGGGCGTAATGGCAAATTCATCCATGTTGTCTTCAATCAAGGCCTTTTCGCGATCGCTGAGTCCAGGGATCGCCAGCAGCTCGTCAATGGACTCGTAGGGCGCATTCTGTACAATTTTGCCCGCAATGGTCGGATACAGCCCCGGATACTTCGTAAAAGCCTGGACATTAGCGTTGTTAATATCCAGTTTAGAACCGTAGGCTGTGCTGAGCTTATCATCTACGGCATTGCGGAGCTCTGCTGCCAGGAGCAAGGATGGATTGCTAAAGGACTGCCCCGTTGCTGCTATGGCGGCATCAACCTGCAAACCCATTACCCCACCGAGCAAAACACTCAGCGCTATCAGTAGGCCCAACAGTCGTTTCATCTACTCAATCCCTCTGCTTAATACAAAAGAGCTAACACAGCATCTAGCATTTAATAAGACACTACCATCTCACCTGGCCCTTCGTTCGCCAAGGTTCATGGTCAGTCATCATCAGGGTGGGAAAGTCTATTTTCGCTGCCCATGGGATAACGCAAAGCGAGCTCTGATCCCTGGATGCCTTAGAGGATGTTTGAAAAGTCGGTCTTGAAGTAATAAAAGCTCTCAGGGTATAAGTTGCGACAAGTAAAACCCGCACTCCCTGA
>JAQCKL010000298.1 GCA_027592485.1 Cyanobacteriota bacterium | reverse complement strand
AACGGCGGCACTGCTTCCATGGGGGACCTCGACCACCAGACGCAAATGGATGACGGCGACTACTATTTCCAGCAAGGGAACAACAGTGTCAGCACCTCTATCCAGTCCGGAGTACTGCTGGGGGGCTTGAGCAGCTAGATGGGGGCGCGCTGGCTGCCCTGGGTCTCAACTTCCAATCCGTGAATGCAGCGGTCGCGGGTAAGCATACTTTTGGCTTTAGCTTTGCCCGTGACTTGATGATCGATGGCGACTATGTGGCCCACCTGTTTGCTGAGTGCATTAATGATGGGGTGGCGATCGCTGGCAACCTGACCCGCATCGAAGTCCCTGATCCGATCGACCCAGCAGCAGTACCTGAGCCCGCTCTAGCCACCGGCCTATTCTTGGTAGGCGGTTTGGGTTTACTGAAAGGTCGTCAAAAGCAGACCGCTAACGCTTAAGCCCTTGAATCGCTGAGGTCCAATGCCATTGGGGAATCTCAGAAATTAGTATAGGGAAAGGGGGAGAACGATATGGTTCTCTCCCTTTTTTACTGGTGTTGATGACCTTCGGGGGAGGCTTGCCATGGGTGAGCAACCTAGGCGAAAAACCTCTCCCGAGAGGAACCTGGTTATAGCTTGACCCGGTTTTCCGGGTGAAAAGGCTCAGGATTCCCGCTGGTTTAAGGTCTTGAAAAGCTTAAAAATCGATCACTTCCACCTATCAGCCATTGAGAAATCGATCAGAAGATCAAATTAACTATAGATCACCTGTATTAAGGATCTAATGTACTGCTACCGTAGAGATATCCATTGGCCTCGTTGCCATGATTCCTCGGCAGCTTACCCTCAGCAATTTTCTCAGTTACCAAACTGCCACGCTCGATTTTCGGGGGTTGCACGTGGCCTGCATCTGCGGACCTAACGGGGCTGGCAAATCCTCTTTGTTGGAGGCGATCGCTTGGTCTATTTGGGGGCAAGGGCGCGCTGCCACCGAAGATTCGATCATCCACCAAGGGGCTTTGGAAGCCCAGGTAGATTTTACGTTTGAGCACCAACAGCAGGTTTATCGTGTCCTGCGAACGCGATATCGCAACCAAGGGGGGAACTTAGAGTTCCAGGTAAAAACAGACCAGGGATTTCGATCTCTGACCCAGCGCACGATGCGAGCGACCCAGCAGGCCATCATTAATGTCCTCAAGCTCGATTACGAAACCTTCGTTAACTCAGCCTATTTACGCCAAGGTCAGGCAGATGCCTTCATGGTAAAGCGCCCCAGCGAGCGCAAGCAGATCTTGGCGGATCTCCTCAAGCTGTGCCAATACGACGCGTTAGCTGAGCAAGCCAAGGCGAGATCGCGCCACGCCAAGGTAGAAAGTACCATCTTCGCTCAAACCCTCAAAACCCTCGAAACCCAATTGGCCCAGCGCAGTACCGTGGCCCAGGAAGCAGCAGCGATCGCCGCCACCCTGCAGGTGCTGGAAAACCAACAGCAACAGGTTCAATCCAGCCTTGACCAGGCCCAGCAGCAGCAGCGTCAGCGCCAGCGCCAACAACAGGCCCTCACCCTGCTACAACAACAGGCCCAGCACTTAACCGAGCAACAGGCGCAGTTAGAGCGCACCTTGACACCCCTGATGCAGCAAAGGGCTGAATTAGAGGACCTGCTTCAAAACGCCGCCACCATTGCAGCGGGCTGGCAACAACTCCAATCCCTCCAGGCTGAAGAAGAACAACTGGCCAATCAGTCCCTACAGGTGCAGCAACTCCAAAGCCGACACCAAGCCCTAGCCCAACAGCACCAAGCCGCGATGGGTACGCTGCACCAACGGGAGCAGCGTACCCAGGCAGAGCTCGCCCACCTAGAACAGCAACTCCAAGCCTTAACCCCGATTTTGCAAAAGCAAGACACCGTCGCCGCCGCGATTGAGCGGCTGCAATCTGCCCGAGAGCAGTTGCGACAATTGGATGCCCGCCAGGCCCAGGTAAGCCCCTTACTCAAACAACGGCAGGCCCTACACCATCAACTGGAGCGAGAACAAGCCCAACTGGCGACCCGCCTAGAGATGGTCAGCCAGTCCCAAGCCCAACTGCAGCAACAGCAATGCCAGGCCCCGAGCCTTCATCAAGCGGTGCTGACGATAGGGCAAACCCTAGAGCAGTTGGCAGACCGCCGCCGGTACCAAGAACAGGTCCAAGAAAAAGGCCTAGAACGCCGCCGATTTATGGACCAGCTCCAGGCTCAACAGCGGGCCTGTGAAGTGCAATTAGCACAACTGTCCCAAACCGCCACGTTACTCGCTCAGCCGTCCGCCCTTTGCCCGGTGTGCGATCGCCCCCTAGATAGCCGCCATCGCGAGACCAGTCTGACCCATCACCGTCAAGAGCAGGAGGCGTTGCAGCAAGAAATTTGGGGTATTCGTGAACAACTGGCGGTCTCAGAGCGGGAAATTCAGGTACTGCGCCAGGAATATCGCGATTTAGAAGTCGAGCTATCCGCCTATGACCAAGTACTCGAAAAGCGGGGCAAATTACAGGCCCAAATTAGTTCTGGCCAAGCCCTACAGCAACAACTTGCCCAGCTCACCCAAGAACAAGCCCATCTAGAGCGCTGCCTAACGGAGCAAACCTATGGCATTGAAACCCGTCATGCCTTGCAAGCCTTAGATCAGCACCTGGCCGAACTCGCCTATGACGAGCGGGACCATGCCCTGGCAAAGGGACGGGTCGAGCAATTGCGTTGGGCCGAAATTAAGCAGGCTGAAATCAAGCAAACTCAACATAAGCAGGCTCAACTTTTAGCCCAACAACCGGAATGGGAAAAAGAATTAGCTGCCATTACGCTGGCCCTGCATACCCTTGAGCATTCAGCAATCGCCCAACAGCTACGGGCCATTGAAACCCAAATTGAGACCCTTGGCTATCGCCTAGACCACCATCAACAGGTCCGGGCCGCCCTGCGGGAAGCCCAGCCCTGGGCCTTGCAACACGCTGCCCTAGCGGTGGCCCGGCAGACCCATCCCCAGCTCCAACAACAGATTGCAGCAGCCCAAAATCAGCTCGCGGCCCTGGCCCAAGCCCACCAAGCCATCGCCCCACAAATCGCCGAACATCAGGCGCAACTGGCGGAGGTCGCCGATCCGGCAGAGGCCATCGCCCGACTCGAAACGCAACTGCAACAGCGCCAGCAGCAGCGGGAGTCCTATTTAGCCCAAGCCGGTGCCTTGCAACAGCAACTGACGGCCCTTGATCAGCTCCAAACCCAGTTTGATGCCCAGCAACAGGCCCACCACCAAGCCCAGCGGCACCAACAGGTCTATCAAGAATTGGCCACAGCCTTTGGTCGCAATGGGCTCCAGGCGCTACTGATTGAAAATGCCTTACCCCAATTAGAAACCGAAGCCAATCAAATTCTCAGTCGTCTGAGTGCCCACCAACTGCAGGTGCAATTTGTGACCCAACGGGTCGGGCGCAACCGTCACAAGTTAATCGACACCTTGGATATCCTAATTGCCGATGCCCAAGGAACCCGTCCCTACGAAACTTACTCTGGTGGAGAAGCCTTTCGGGTCAATTTTTCCATTCGCATCGCCCTCGCTCGCCTCTTAGCCCAGCGAGCCGGAACGCCCTTACAACTCCTGATTATTGATGAGGGGTTTGGCAGCCAAGACCAGGAAGGGTGCGATCGCCTGATTGGAGCCATTAACGCGATCGCCCCAGACTTTAGTTGCGTCCTAGCCGTCACCCATGTGCCCCACTTTCGAGAGGCCTTTCAAACCCGCATTGATGTGGTCAAAACGCCCGATGGATCCAGCCTGTGCCTTTCCGCTTAAAGCAGAAATCGGCTGCCTCGGCCAGCTCCGTGCTTGAAATCCACCTTCCAGGAGCGGCAAGACCTATACCAATTGCAGGATCATCCCTTCCCGCGCCAAACGAACATTGCCAAAATGCTGACGGATTTCCATTTCCATCCGATCTAGAAAATCATCATCATGGGCTGGGTTGTGATGGAACAAAATGAGCTCTTTAATCGCCGCTTCTTTCACTAAATTAATGCCCGTTTCCCAAGCAATGCTGGCGTTGCTATTTAAATCATGGTAAGCAGTGTCAGCATAAGTCCCGTCATAGATAAGGAGATCAGCATCTTGAGCCAGGTACAACAAATTCTGATCGAGCTCCCGGCTATGGGGCTCAGTATCAGTTGCATAGACCAACGAGTGCCCCTGCCAGCTGACCCGAAATCCTAAGGCACTGGTATGGCGGTTGAGGGCAATGGTTTCTACCGTCAACCCCTCTTCTAAAGGCACCACAGTGCCAGCGTGAATATTATGAAATTGCATATTAGCCTGCATCTTCTGAAGGGGGGTGAAGAAGTTAGGCCGCAGCATTTGGTCCGTCAAGCATTGCTTGATGGAAGCCCCATTGGGAGCCGGTGAACCATAGATATTAAAGGTATTCCCAGGCACAAAAGCGGGGATAAAGAAGGGGAAGCCTTGGATCCGATCCCAGTGAGCATGGGTAAAGAAGAGGTGCGCTTCAATATCGGCCTGTCCATGGAGTAGGTGTTTGCCCAGGACCCGCAAACCGGTACCACCGTCAAAGATCAGACGCGTATTACCTGCCAAGACCTCAACACAAGCTGTGTTACCGCCGTAGCGCACCGTATCTGAGCCTGGTGTCGGGATGCTGCCTCGGACGCCCCAAAATTGGGCGGTAAACCCAGTTTTGTCAGGTAAAGTTGCTGCCGCTGAGACCATGGGGGTTGACATTTTTGTCAGCGATGGAGAATCCGAATCTGGCATTTTGAGATTTACGGATCAAGGATTGAGGTAGATAAATTTAGGACGGATGCTAAAGACCTGCCAAGAGCAAGGGCTAGCACAGAGACCTAACGTACCTGTATATTCCGGTGAGTCAAGACCATGTCGGGAAAGTTTAGCAAACTCTTGGACAATTTGCCGATTTCACTCATAGGTAGAGGATAGATACGGCTGAGCCGACGAGTGCCGCTTAAACACTAGGCATAAACAAGTGGCCGCAGGCACTGTCCCATTAGCGGGTCTGCACCAGGTGGCCCCCCAAAGAGTACCCATGTCGGCCCAGTAGCAATCCCCCTACCGCAGATTATTTAGCAGCTGCAATACATTGTTGGAGAAGGGGCATCACTTTATCTACATTTTGCCACCCCAGGATCTCAGTCACCTTTTTCTCTAAGTTTTTATAGGTGCGGAAAAACTCAGCCACTTCGTCTAGGCGGTGAGCCGCGATATCGTCTAGGGACTTAACCCCTTGATAACGGGGGTCTTCAGCCGGCACACATAGAATCTTCTCGTCGCGATCGCCGCCATCGATCATTTCCAACATGCCAATGGGGCGGGCTGCGATCACGCATCCCGGAAAGGTCGGTTGGTCCATCATCACCATGCCATCCAGGGGATCGCCATCATCGGCCAAGGTATTGGGAACAAAGCCGTAGTCAAAGGGATATTGAACTGAGGCAAACAGAACCCGATCTAGGATCATGGCCTGCATATCTTTGTCGAATTCGTACTTGTTTTTGCTACCAGCGGGGATCTCAATCAGAACGTTGATCAGTCCTGCTTCTGGCTGGGCGGGAATGCGAGATAGGTCCACAGTGCGTCTCCATTAAAGGCTACAAGGTCGCACCAACAGTCACAAACCGGTTGGTGTATATTTTGCCTAGCCATTGTATGCGAGAGATGCAGTAGACGAGAAGGTGCAGTGGGGGAAGAAGCAACCGCCCCTATAGCCTTCTAGCTGATTTCAATGGGTAAAGGCCACGATCATAAACCCCCTGTCGCACCATTAGTTACGAGGTAGCGGCAAGGGGTAAGGCTCTGCTGAGGGCACCATGGCCGGCACAGAGGAGAAGTGGGCAATGGTGACGAATGGCAAGGCCAAGGTCAAAACGGCGATTGTCACCCCAATAATCTTCGCAAAAGGACTATTGGGGTGTTCCGGAGGAGGGTAAGTGTCCCAGGGTCTATCCAGGCTTAATAGCTAGGATCGTGGTTGATGGAACATCTGCATCC
>JAQCKL010000297.1 GCA_027592485.1 Cyanobacteriota bacterium | reverse complement strand
CTGAGTCTGTCTCAGCAGTAGAGAATTGACCGCGACGATCACGGAACTGAGGGCCATAAAGCCGCCTGCGATCGCCGGGCTCAGCCCCACCCCATAAGCGGGCAGCAACACCCCCGCCGCCACGGGAATGCCCAGAATGTTGTAGGCGAAGGCCCAAGCTAGGTTCTGGCGGATCTTGGCGACGGTGGCTTTCCCGAGGCGCAGCGCCCCCAGTAGATTGGCTAGGCGATCGCCCATCAGCACCACCCCAGCTGTTTCGGCGGCAATGTCGGTGCCGGAGCTGAGGCTGACGCCCACGTCGGCGGCGGCGAGGGCGGGGGCATCGTTAATGCCATCGCCCACCAGGGCCACATGCTGGCCCTGGCCCTGCAAGTCTCTCACTCGCTGGGCTTTATCCGCTGGGCGCACGGTAGCGGCCACCTGGGCCAGGGGAATGCCCACCGCCTGGGCGATGGTGTGGGCTACGGGCAACCGGTCGCCAGTGAGTAAATGCACCGCGATCCCCTCCGCCTGTAACGCCGCTACGGTGGGGGCCGCATCGGGGCGGAGAGTATCGGCCACGGCGATCAGGCCCAACACCTGACTGGTGCTGGCCACATACACGGCGGTCTCTGCGGGCGACACCGCCGCCATGGCGGCCTCAGCCTCGGGGGAAATCGAGATGGCCTGGTCGGACAACCAATCCCCTTGGCCAATCCAGATCCGCTGGGGGATGCCTTGCCAGGTGACGGTTGCCGCTGCCCCAGCGCCGATCTGGGTTTCAAAGTCGTTGGCGGCGAGGGGGGCGAGGGCCTGGTGCTGGGCTGCCGCTTGAATGGCCTGGGCAATGGGGTGTTGGGTGCCCTGTTCTACGGCTGCCGCCAACTGCAGCAGCGTTGGGGCGTCTAGGTGGCCTGTCAAGGGCTCACAGGCGGTGACTTGGGGTTTGCCGGTGGTGAGGGTGCCGGTTTTATCGAAGATCACCGTATCAATGGTGCTCAGGGCTTCTAAAACATCGCCCCCCCGAATCAGCAATCCTTGCTCGGCCCCAATCCCTGAGCCCACCAAAATAGCGGTGGGGGTCGCCAGCCCCAGGGCACAGGGACAGGCAATCACCAACACCGCGATCGCCAATTTCAAGCTGGCTAGCAGGGTCGAAGACTGGGCGGTCATCATATGGTCAGTGTGGGCGTGGCCTAAGGCACTGGTAAGTACCTCGGGCCAGAGGGGCAGGCCAATGAAATACCAAAATAGGCCCGTGACAGCGGCTAAGGCCAAGACCCCATAGGTAAAGTAACCGGCGATTAGATCGGCCAGGCGCTGGATCGGCGCTTTGCGGGCCTGGGCGGACTCCACCAGGCGGATCATTTGAGCCAGCACCGTATCGCCGCCCACCTCCGTAACCTTGAGGGCGATCGCCCCGGTTTGGTTGAGGGTGCCGGTAACGACCGGATCGCCGGGGCGCTTGGTGACCGGCAAGGATTCTCCGGTGAGCATGGATTCGTTCACAGTGCTCTCTCCGGCCTCGACCACCCCGTCGGCGGGAATGGTTTCCCCTGGCAAGACCCGCAGCCATTCCCCCACATGAACGCAACTGGCTGGGACTTCGATCCCAGCTTGGGAAGCCCCTTGAGGTTGGGTAATCAGTCGGGCCGTGGCCGGTTGCAGGGCAATTAGCGATCTCAGCGCATCGGTGGCCTGGAACCGCGCCCGTTGCTCTAGGGTGCGCCCCAGCAGAATAAAGCTCAGCAACATCACTGGCTCATCAAAGAAGCACTCCCACCCTAGCCCTGGCCAGAACAGGGCCACTACGCTGGCGCTGTAGGCGCTGAGGGTGCCAAGGCCCACGAGGGTATTCATGGTGGGTGCCCCATGGCGTAGCCCCTTCCAGCCATCGACTAAGATGGCGCGGCCCGGTCCCGCCAGGGCAACCGTGGCGAGGGCAAAGTGAAACCCTAGGGTGCTGAGCACCGGTAGGGTCAATCCCCCCAAATGCTTGAGGTGCCCGATGCTAGAGAGGAGGAGAAGAGCGAGGGCGATCGCCAGTTGCTGGCGCTGTTGCCATTGCTCTTGGCGCTTGCGTTCTAACCAATGGGTGAGGCCATCGGTCCCATGGCCTGAGGCGGAGCTGGCCCGGAGTTGAGTGGGGAAGCCCGAAGCGGCCAGCCGTGCCGTCAGGGTGTCGGGGTCCACCGGGGGAGCCACGAGGGTCTCCACTACGGCGACCTCGGTGACCAGATTCACCGTGGCGGTCAGCACCCCCTCACAGGCAATCAACTGTTTTTCGACGGTCCGCACACAGCCCGCACATTTCATCCCGCTCACATCGAGCACCAGGGATTGGGTGTCCGGGGGGGCATCGTCAGGGGGCAGCCCTACAACGGAGGGCTGAGACGTATTCACCATGGCCACGCACCGCACTCAAGTCTTTACAGTATTGAGCCTAGAGGGTTGGCCCAAGCAATGGTAGGAATTATTGCAATTTCTGAAGGAATGAAAAGGGTTCAGGGCATCCCGGTTGGGAAAGCAGGGTATGAGTCTCGGGCATTTTTGGCTCAGCGAATGTCTCCAGAAACGGTTTAAAAATCCTTTCCCCGTTGATTCGGCTATCGGGATTACCCAGAATGAGCAACGGCAACATCCGGGATTCAGCCTGGGTAATGACGGCCTACAGTCACAGCTCAATTATTGGACTACCCTCTTTTCAAGCCGCCTCTCCGCTAACGGGTCAGGTCCTCTCAGGCGAGCCAGTTCTGCATGGGCTGCGTTTAATTGCTGAACGGTACTCGCCAGTTGCTGCCGCAGATCAGTCAGCTCCAAGTAAGTCTTGATCCGAGCCAACAGTTCTGGAATGCGGAAAGGTTTTGTGACATAGTCTGTCGCACCGCTTTTAAAGGCTTTCGTCAGATCGTTGACCTCGTAGCTCGCCGTGAGGAAAATGATCGGAATCTCAGCCGTCTCTGGTGATTGTTTGAGCTGGTGGCACACTTCTATGCCGTCCATGTCCGGCATCATCAGATCTAACAAAATCAAGTCGGGTTGGGCCGCCTTGACCCGCTCTAGGGCTTGGGGACCACTAGTGGCAAACGTTAAGCGATATTGATCCGCTAAAAACCCTCGCAGGACCTTTAGATTAGCGAGCACATCATCCACCACTAAGATCAAATGTTGGGGAGGTGGAGAGGCGTTTACTGAGCCGGTATTCGTTGCCTCCGCTGGGTCAGGGTTCGGATTGTTCGGCATCTGAGGCATCTCCAGGGGAATGAATCGATAGGCTGAGTGCCTCAAATGCGGCAATGGAGTCAGGGATCTGATCCCAGTTGAAGGCTGCTAATTGCTGGGCCAGCCGGTCAGTGTATTGCACCAAGGGTGGATAAGGCATCTCTGTGGCCAATGCAGTTAAGCAGCTCACAAAGGTTTCCACCTCACTGAGTTCTAAGGTCTGCTGCAAAGGGGACCAGATCTGGGTTGCGATCTGTTGAAGGTGCCGATCCAGGATTTGCAGTTGCTCAGCGGAGAGATGAGAACGCAGTGAGGGGGGCGCGACCGTTGCGGTTTCTGAGGCTTCCCTCTCTTTCTCGGTGGTTGGCTTGGGTTGACGGTTATGAGCTGTTGGGGGCTGCAACGGTAAACAGGCCTTGAATACAGTCACTAAATCAGCTTGGCTGACCGGTTTGCGGATAAAGCCCTCGCACAATTGTTGCAGGGTGCATTCATCCTGGGTAAGCGAGGAAGCCGTCACCACCACAATCGGAATATGGCGGGTTGTATCCATCGCCTTGATGCGATGTGAAGCTTCTACCCCATCCATACAGGGCATCCGTAAATCCATCAAAATGATGTCTGGCAGCAGTTCTTGGGCCAACTGCACCGCTTCTTCACCGGTTTCGGCAAAGTGCAAATGGTGAGCGGTGGGGCGAAAATACCCCGCGATTAGATCGCGGTTAGAGGCCACATCATCGGCAATCAAAATATGGGTGGGAGCAAACTGATCAAGATTGGTGTCTATGGGTTGCAATATTGGAGATTGGGCTCCAGGGACAGTCGCCTTGACCGCTGGGAGGGTAAAGGTAAAGGTACTGCCTTGCCCCACTTGACTCTCTAGGTCCGTGGTGCCGCCCATCATGGTGACCAAACGGCGGGTGATCGCTAGCCCTAGCCCCGTGCCCCCAAATTGGCGATCGCTCTGCCCTTGGCTTTGGGTAAAGACCTCGAAAATTTGGATTTGATCGGCAGGGGCGATGCCAATCCCCGTATCTTGGACGCTCAGCTTGAGGTCGATATGTTGATGGGCAGCGGGGTTTTGAGGGACAAGTTCGGCGCGAATGTTGATGTGTCCCTGCTCCGTGAACTTGAGCGCGTTGCCCACGACATTGAACAAAATTTGCCGTAATCGGACCTCATCGAATAACAGAAACGTTGGCAAGTCATCTGCGATGTCGCTGGTGATTTGCAACCCTTTTTGATTCGCTTTGTACCCAAAAATATTGTGCATATCCAGGATTAACGCACGAATATCGACCGGTTCGGGGTGCAGTTCGAGTCGCCCCGCTTCTATCTTGGACAGGTCAAGAATGTCATTAATTAGAGCCAGCAAGGTTCTACCACTGGAGGCGATCGCCCTCAGGTACTCTTGGCCCATGCCATCGGCAACGATCGTCTGCAAAAGGTCAGTAAAGCCCAGGACAGCATTCATCGGGGTGCGAATTTCATGGCTCATATTCGCCAGAAACTCACTTTTAGCCTGGTTTGCTGCTTCGGCCCGCTGCGCTACCTCCTCTAGGGCCGCTGCCGAAAAATTCAGTACTGCCAGCATCAAAATTTGGCGTAAGTCCTGGGCGGCGGCCTGTTCTGCTGCGGTCCAGGGTAAGGATTGTCCTTGAACCGTTTGCTCCCAAAGGTGAAACGAATTGCGGGGACACAATTCGAGTTCGCCGACATCGTTCACCTTCACAGAATCATTAAAGCGTCCTGCCCAGTTCACTTTCTGGGTTTGTTCCAGCCGAAATAGCAAGATGTGATACGACACGGGAACCGAGGAGGTGAGCACAATTGAAACCCCCAATAGACCGGCAATTTCACCGGTCCAGGCTTGGCTGGCGGGATAATAATCGGTTAGTTTCTGGGTCGAAAAAACATCCCAACGATCCTGCTGCAACTTTTCTCGTACCAGGGTTTGCACCGCCGACAACGGCGGGGTTTGGCCCACCAGTTCATAATGGTCATCTAGCACCATGGCGATGCCATCGGCCCGAAACGTATCAAGCAAGGTCTGGGCGTTCTGACACAGAATTGGCAATATCCTGTTTTCAGAGGTCTCCAAAGTTGTCTGCATTTGACCGATCAGATGGCTGCTGCAGGCTTGATAGTGCTTTTGTTCCCTTTGCTGCTGCCGGGCGAGTCCTAAGGTGGCGGTCTTAGCCAACAAAGCAAACGTGGTACGCGTCGGCCGCGACACTGGTTTGGGCTGGGTATGGTGGCAGGCGATTAATCCCCATAGGCCAGTCGCATCGACCAAGGCTGCAGTCATAGAGCCCCTCACGCCCATGTTTTGTAAATATTCAATATGGGGCAGGGCGACGCCCCGTAGCCAGGTGGGTGATAAATCGAGGGGTGTTTGGGTCAGGGGGTGGGTGCTGGGCACCAATGGCACGGGATGATAGTTCACCTTTGGAATCAACCGCAGGGCATTGTCTTGAAATAGCGCGCGACAGGCTAAGGGAATGTCTGTGGCTGGGAAATGTAGCCCCTGATAGCTCTCTAGGTCAGGGTGCTTGTCTTCGGCAATGACGACGCCGCTGTAATCGGGTTGGAACTGGTAAATCATCACCCGATCAAATTCGGTGAGGTTCCTCACTTCACGGGCTAGGGTCTGGGCAAATGTGTTTGAGGGGGTCGCAGTGAGGGCGGCGATCGCCCGGTGGAACTGCTCATAAATGAGGGTGGCCTCTGGCTCATCGCCGAGTTTCGGCTCTAGTTCTAGCAACAGGCCCTCTGATTGGGGGTATAGCCGTCGCCACTTAGGTTAAGACGTTACCACCTTGAGAACGTGCTCCATCGCATCTCTTAAGG
>JAQCKL010000296.1 GCA_027592485.1 Cyanobacteriota bacterium | reverse complement strand
GCTTGGTCCTTCCCAAAGGGTATTTTGAATTTTGAATTTTGAATTGATGGTTGGATGTGATTTTCAATCTCCTCCAGAAACTTACCCATGGTCTGGAAGCTGACCTGGGGAAAAAAGGGCGATCGCTGCCAGCGCCGCACCTGTTGGATCATGTCGCGGGTGGGACCGCCGCCATGATCGCCCATGCCAGGGAGCCACAGGGCCGTTGTGCAGCCGGTCTTTGCGGTCCATTCTGCGCCCTGGGCGGCCATTTTGACCGGGTCCACATCGCTGCCGATCGGGGGCAGGGTGAGGCTCAGCAGTGGGGTGCCGTCGAGTCCTTGCCAGTTGAATAGAGGGTGGGGAAATTCGGTGGTGTCGTTCCAGCGCAGTTTTTGGGTGGCGAAGCAGCGAATACCCCCTTGGCTCATCAGTTGGGGCAGTTGCGCCGAGAAACCAAAGCTATCGGGGAGCCAGGCGATCGCGCTGATGGTGCCGAAGCGATCTCGGCAGTACCGCTGGCCATAGAGAATTTGTCGGGCCAGGGACTCGCCGCCAATGGTGTTTAGCTCGGGCTCGACCCAGAGCCCCGCATCGATGGTCCACCAGCCCTCATGCACGGCCTGTTGCACGGCAGCGAACAGGGCGGGGCGATGCTGCTCTAGCCAAGCAAACAGGGCCGGACTGGAATGGGTGTAGGTGAGTTCGGGGAAGTCCTGCTGCAAGGCCAGCACCGAATCAAAGGTGCGCTCGGCGGCATCCCAGGTTTCGGCCACGGGCCAGAGCCAGGCCAAGTCCAAATGGGCATGGCCCACACAGGTGATCTGGTATTGCTTGATCCAGTCATGCCAGGGCATCAGTTGTTGGCGCAGGCCGGTAAGTGCCTGCTGAAACTGAGTTTTGTTGTGAACTAAGGACCAGTCCAGAGCATTAACCACCGTGGCTAAAGGGGTTAACTGCTCGGGAGCTAACGCCTGAAAGTACTGGGTTAAAACCGCAATTTCATCAGCCACAAAGCCCGGTTCTGGAGGGTCTAAGTCGGGGCTTTCGTAGATGAGTTGAGATCGCACCAAGGCCCCATCATCATGGCCGGGGCTAATCAGATGCAGCGCCACGGTAAATTCATCCCCCGGTTGGATGTGCTCGCCTAGGGGAATCCGGGTGAAGCAATCGTAGAGATCCCCGGTTTGCACGAGCTGCCCATCCACAAAGATCTCGGCCAGATCGGCCCACCAAGTCAGCCCCAGTCGCAGAGTGGATCCGGTGATCTCGAATCCCCCGCAGGTGGCTGGGATACCGATGCGTTGCCATAGCCAAAGATGCTGTTGCCCTCGACCCCAGGAAATATGATCGCGCGGATTAACGGGGGCGATCGGCCAGTGGGGACCCTGTGCGTGAACTTGAGTGGGATCTAAATTGCCCTGGTGATGGTGCCACTGGGCTTGGAGCGATCGCTGACTCAAGGCCTGGAGGCGCTTGACGGTGGTTTCGATCAGGGTGAGATGGGCCGAGTGATCGGGTGATTGCACCTTTACCATGACCGCCATTCTCCAAGGCGGAACCTGTTGTCCAAACTGTCGTCCTTAGGAACAATTACGGGGGGCTTCGAGAGGGGTTGGTCGTTTGGCGATATCATAAGCAATACCGATTGCTGTCTGTGATGTTAGGGGGTCTTCAATGCTGACACTGAAGATTGTCGTTTATATAACGGTTTTCTTTTTCGTGGGTTTATTCGTGTTTGGGTTCCTAAATGGTGACCCGTCCCGTAACCCTGGTAACCAGGACCTTGAATAGAAGGGTAGGGAGCGTTGCTGTTCCCTGAGTGGTTTCTAGACCATCCATAAGACTATTTAAAAGCCCGCTCGTCGGGCTTTACTTTTGACTGGTGCTGGTTTTATATGCCCTACCCTCTGCCGCCTCCAGAACCTGCCGCGATAGTTGAAGTTGCCCGTGAAGCGCAACCCGGACTATCGATCCCGGCCCCAGTCATTGATGAAACCATTGTTGAGCAGCAACACCTCTTTCCCAGCCCTTTTTTATCCCCACCGGCACCCTCTGCCCCCGAGGCAGAGGATCTGTTTCTGCCTTTCGTTGCCCTTGCTGCGCCCGAATCGGCTGATCGGCTGACCACTGCTACCGTCTCCGCCCAGGCTTTGGGCAACTCTCTCGGGCTCCATCGATCTCCGAGGGTCGCTGCGACTTATCCCCCCTCGATTCCGACCTTGTCAGACAGGTCAGGGGGGAATGGCGCTACCGCTCCCCTTTTCAGCCCCCCTGCCAGGAACACGTTGGCGCAAAGTGACGCCAGTGCTTCCGATGCTGCTCCAGGGACAACTGCGACTGAGGGTGACAATGCGATCCCCCCTGCGATCGCTTATCCCCCCGGAGCCCAACCAGACCCCCGTTGGAGCAATGGCGGCGTTACCGGTGAAGGGCAGTTGCTCCCCCCCACCTCGCCGACGTCACGGCCTCCCATTCCCCTCAATCTCACTGCCGACTACCAAGAATTCGATCCCGAGCGCCAAGTGGTCACCGCCCGAGGCAATGTGCTGCTGCGGGTGGGGAATGGCCTTTTAAATGCTGATCGCCTGTGGGTGAACCTGACCAATCGCTATGTCCTGGCTGAGGGGAATGTCATCCTGCGCCGGGGCGATCAGCTCATTCAAGGGGAGCGGGCCGAATATAACCTGCTGCAAGGGGCAGGGGTGATTTATGGGGCCTATGGGGAGCTATTTACCCCGACGACAGGGGAAGATTTTGCCAATATCTTGCCCCCCGACACCTCCGCTCGGGCCAATCAACCCATTAGTGATCGCCTCCGCGATCGGGGGCCGATTCGAGGTATCACCAGTCCTGGGGGAGTCCTATTAGCGACAGATGATGTCGGTGTTGCGGGCACGGAAGGGGGAGTTGTCCGCCGCCTCCGGTTTGA
The DNA here is from genome assembly GCA_027592485.1 of Cyanobacteriota bacterium. Taxonomy (GTDB): domain Bacteria; phylum Cyanobacteriota; class Cyanobacteriia; order Phormidesmidales; family Phormidesmidaceae; genus PCC-6406. The sequence continues at coordinate 3,146 of JAQCKL010000296.1, read as the reverse complement.
GGCCGAGGAAATTAGGTTCAATGCCGATGGTTGGACCACCGGGGCCATCCGCTTCACCAATGATCCTTTCTCTCCCCCAGAGCTAGAGTTTCGGGGCGATTCGGCCCGATTGGTGAGCCTCAACGAGAATGAGGATGAACTCCACATCGAGAACCTGCGGATCGTGTTTGATCAGGGGTTTACGATCCCGCTGCTGCGATCGCGGATTTTGCTGAGCCGGGGCACCCTCGATGATGAAGCCCTGAACCCGCTGCCGACGGGCATTGGGATTGATGGCCGCGATCGCGATGGCCTATTTGTGGAACGCACCTTTTCTGTGGCGGTTGTCCCCCCCTGGACACTAGAGGTGACCCCCCAGTTTTTCGTAGAACGCTGGCTGGACAATTCGGAATTTGCCGATCTGGCCAACTATGGCGTGGTCTTTGACTTGAACGGTGAGCTCGGACCGGCCACCTCTGCCACAGCCACAGCTAGCATTGCCGGCCTCGACCTCCAAAATCTGGATGATCGGCTGCGGGCCAGCGTGCGGGTGCGCCAGCAACTGTCTTTTCACACCTTGAATCTAGAGGGCAGCTATCGCGATCGCCTCTTCAATGGTTCCTTGGGGTTCCAGGACGTGCAAAGCAGTATTGGGGCGGTGCTGGTTTCCCCAGATATCGTTTTGGGGGACACCGGCATTAACCTGCGGTATCAGCTCTCAGGCCAAGTGGTCACCGCTGAAACCGATCGCATCAGCTTGCTCCCATCCAATCCAGTCAATAGCTTTCTCAGTCTGGGTAGAGCCCAGGGCAATATTCTCCTCACCCGCACCTTCCCCATTTGGCAAGGGGAAGCGCGACCCGCGACCCTAGAAGAAGGGCTACGGTTTAGCCCCACCCCGGTGGTTCCCTATTTCAATTTTATTCTGGGGGGCCAGGGCACCTTGACCTACTACTCCAGCGGTGACACCCAAGAAAACGTGACGGCTATTGTGGGGCTGCAGGGCCAGGTCGGCCACTTTGTTAACGATTTTTTTGACTACACCCAATTCAATATCACCTATGCGAAAGCCTTTGTGGGTGATGGTGAATCCCCTTTTTTGTTTGATCGCGACATCGACCGGAATGTGTTGTCCTTTGGCCTGATCCAGCAAATTTATGGTCCCATTCGGGCTGGATTTCAAGCCTCGGTCAACCTAGACACGGGAGACTTTTTCAGCATCGATTACGTGCTCGAATATAGTCGCCGCGCCTACGGTTTAGTGATTCGGTTCAACCCCGAACAGTCCACGGGCTTCATCGGGTTTCGCATCAGTGACTTTGACTGGTCCGGACGGGCCGCATCCTTTGGGGGAGCTGAGATCCGTGGGGTTGAACGCGGAGTGGTGCAATAGGGGGCGGAAAGGACCCTATTCCTGGGGTAAAAAAGGCTGTCTTTGAGCTACCAAGAGATCGGCAATGCCCGCTTCTGCCAAATCCATTAGCTCATTCATTTGGCGTCTAGAAAAGCTGCCTTCCTCCGCCGTTCCCTGGACCTCAATAATGTCCAAAGACTCGTTTAGGACCACGTTGAAATCCACAGCGGCAGCCACATCTTCTTCATATTTCAGATCTAATAGGGGTGTACCCTCCACAATGCCCACGGAAATGGCCGCCACCTGATGTTTGAGGGGGGATACCGATAATTCTCCTGAGGCGATCAGGGCATTGATCGCCGCTTGCAGGGCCACATATCCCCCCGTAATGGCGGTGGTGCGGGTACCGGCATCGGCTTGCAGCACATCGGCATCCACCAGCAGGGTGCGTTCCCCCAGGGCTTCAAAATCGAGGGTAGACCGTAGACTCCGACCAATCAACCGTTGAATTTCTTGGGTGCGTCCTGAGAGCTTGAGCAGCTCTCGGGGGTGGCGCTGGGGGGTGGCGCTGGGCAACATCCGATATTCAGCGGTCAACCAGCCCCGACCGCTGCCCGTGAGAAAGCGGGGCACCCCTGGTTCCACAGCCACGGTGCAGAGGACTTGGGTCTGCCCACACCGGGCCAATACGGATCCCGCTGCAAACCGGGTAAAGTTGGGTTCAAAGGTAATGGGACGGAGCTGATTTGCCTGTCGTCCGTCGGGGCGTTGCCATGCCATTGCGTTCTCCTCACCCCAAATGGGGCCTTTAGCCTTACCCAGAATACAGGGTGATCTAGGCCAGACCACTCAGGTCAAAAAACTACCGCGCCCCCAGGCAACCTGCCCAGACAACCTGCCGTAAATACAGGCATACTGTTTTACATAGATGTAGGGTGTTCTTACGGTTTGCTGCCATAAGATGCGCTATATTTAGCCCATCAAAAATTGAACTGCCCCAGATATGGTTTCACAGGTCCGGGTTTCTCCTCCAGCGACGCTCAGTCATTCGGCCCGTTTGTTAGCCCATCCGTTGTTGCACACGGTGGAAGGGACGGTACAGGTTTTTACCTCTCCCCATCGCACCTTTTTTACCAAGGTGATGGTGCAGGCCATGCGTCGCGCTGGTCAGGGGGATGCGGTGTTAGTGGTCCAGTTTTTGAAAGGGGGCATCCGCCAGGGCACGGCACGGCCTATGCAGTTTGGACAAACCCTGGAATGGATTCGGGCTGACCTCTCTCGCTGTCTCCATACGGCGGAAGTGACCGATGCAGAACGGGAAACGATCGCCCAGCTCTGGGAAGAAACCCAGGCCCTGGCCCAAAGTGGTCAGTATGCCTTGGTGGTATTGGATGAGTTGAGTTTAGCGATTCAGTTTGGTCTGATCTCAGAGGCGTCGGCCTTGAGTTTTTTGACGACGCGACCCTCCCAGGTAGATGTGATCTTGACGGGGCCAGAGATGCCTGAGGCGCTGTTGGCGATCGCCGATCAAGTCACGGAATTTCGCCGTCAGTTTCTGCCCTAGATCCTCAATTTGGTGTAAACCCAATGATCAAAAACGATGCCTGGATCCTAACCATGGCCACGGAGGGGATGATTCACCCCTTTGAATCTCAACTGGTGCGCCATGTCAGTACCGAGGAGGTGCAAGGGCTCCACCCCGTAATTAGCTACGGCTTATCGTCCTATGGCTATGACATCCGCCTGTCTCCGGCAGAGTTTCGGATTTTTCGCCATGTACCAGGGACGGTATTAGATCCCAAGAATTTCAATC
>JAQCKL010000295.1 GCA_027592485.1 Cyanobacteriota bacterium | reverse complement strand
CTTAAGAGATGCGATGGAGCACGTTCTCAAGGTGGTAACGTCTTAACCTAAGTGGCGACGGCTATACCACTGTTCCTGCAGCTGCCATGGTCTCTTAATCTATTGGAGCAGTGGGGAGAGTAATTAGGTGTGATCTTGGTCAGCTCATAGGGACTCATGGGGCTCACAGTCTTGTCCTAGTCGGACTGGCGACTGCTTATCTGGTGGTCAAGAACCGTTCAGAGTGCTGTTTAGGAGGCTATTCAGAGGGCAAAAAACTCGCCGATGCCGGTCAGCAGCATCTTGGTGGCGATCGCTGTGAGCACCATCCCCATCAGCCGCTCGATCGCAATCAGGCCCCGTCGTCTCAGCAGCCGCGCCAGATCAGCGGAGAAAAAGAGTACTAGACCGGTGATCCCCCAGGCCAGGATCACCGCCGCCAGCCATTCCGGCCAGCGGCTGGGGTCACTGCTCATAATAAAGATCACCGATGCCAAGGCGGAGGGGCCAGCTACAAAGGGCACCGCCAAGGGCACCAGCAGCGGTTCATTTTCAGCTTCATCAACATCGGTGGCGAAGGCCCCACCGGCGGGGGGGAAGATCATCCGCAAGGCAATCAGGAACAGGATGATGCCGCCCGCTGCAGTCAGAACCGACTCGGAGATGCCGATGGCCGCTAGCAGGTAGCGCCCGGCGAACAGAAACACCAGCAGAAAGGCTAGGGCAATCAGCAACTCGCGAACAATCACCTGGCGGCGGCGCTCTGGGGCAACGGGGTTCAGCACGGACAGGAACAGGGGCACGTTCCCAAAGGGATCCATGACGAGGAGCAGGAGCAGCACAGCGGAAAAGATGGTCATTGCGTCATGTCTCCAAAAGATCAGGACGGGTGTTGTCACAAAAATCGAAATTCGTTTTCTTCCAGTTGATCATCGTCCAGGTTGCCTGACAGTAGGCGAATCAACTTGCCATAGAGCTCGTCCTCAAAGTTTTTTGTGTATAGAGTGATCGCTTGCCCTGATGTCGTTGCGATCAGAATATGGTCGTCAAACTGGGTGACTGTCTCGATGTGACTGGCATTGATGGCGATCTCATTGAATTGCTTATAGTTGGTTTGGGCTTCGGCGGTTGGGCAAAACTGGATGATCATTCCCTTTTCTCCTGCAGTGAGACCCCAGCCAGCGCTAGGGGTATGTGTTGATTGTGGGTCATTCACCCCCGGATCATCTGGGTTGGCCGGTCTCTTCTGTCATCAGGTCAGTCAATAACTGCACAATTTCCTGGCCATAGTGCTGGAAGTGCCACTGGGTCATTCCATAGAGAAACCCCCAAAAGATAGGCGCGACCATCAGGCCACCCCACTTCAACGTCACCACCAAAAATCCCAAAATAATCCCCGCTGCCAATAGCAGTTGATAAAAATCCAGCGCCCGCAAGTCAATCTGAAGGGTCAGATCCGTTTGGGGGCCGCGATTGTCAAAGACCGGTCCCAAGGGACCATCGTGCAACTCCCCCTGGGTTAGGAAGCCAAATTGCTTGTGGGCGCGGGGACCATGGAGGGTTAGATGATTTTGGCTCAAGTGCCCCCAGTAACGGCGAGTGACCTGAAAACGCCCCGTCAAGACGATCTCCTGGGCCAGTGCCGTAGTCAGGTGATGTTGGGCTTGGGCCATAGGCAATGGCACCGTCACCGTTGCTCGCCGTCGGAGCCCCAGCCCAGCTTGAATCGATTGGATAATACTCGTCACTGTCTGGGCTGTGGTTATGGCTATGGTTAGGGGCTGTACAAAGAGTAATCCTGTTAGTTGGACCATTTTCCTGATATGGCGCTTTCCTGATATGGCGCTGGCCATAACCCATGGGCGCAATCAGTCGCGTTAGCATCGCAGATTTCCTACACTATGTCTTTACAGCAGGTCACCATGGGGAAGGAAGAACAAGGGCGCTTGGTGTGGAACCATTCCACCCACATTCCAGGGCTGATTCCCCTGTTAGAGACCTTACTCAAACAAGAGAGCCAGATTCGCACCGTTACCCCAGGGGTTATTGCCACTGTCCGTAGCCATGCCCCCCAGTTTCGCCTCAAGGTGTCCGTGCCGATTCGAGGGGGTTATAAACTGATCGCCCGCAAAGGCAAGACCGCTCAAGAGGTTTTTGTCGTGACCGAACTGGAACAGGCTAGTCTAGAGGGTGCAATTTTGAGGGCGATACAGTCCAGCCGCCGTCTATGACCCTGGAACCGGGCTGTTACCGAGAAGGCAAGGCGACATTCTACATAGAGAATGCATTTTATCGACCCCGTAGTCAGGTGGGGCGAGATTTGGCCCTGCTGGCCGCAGCGGTATACCGCAATCAACGGGGGCAGTTGCGGGTGTTGGATGCCATGACCGGCTGCGGGGTGCGGCCCCTGCGCTACCAACTGGAGGCCGAGGCCGATTGGGTGTGGGCCAATGAAGGGAATCCTGACCTCCGCGAGCTGCTGATGGGCAATCTCGCTAGGGGCATGCGACCGCGCTCCTATCGCATCACCCATCAGGATGCCAACCAGGTGTTGCTGACCTGCTATCAGCAACGGGACTTCTATGACTTAGTGGATATCGACAACTTTGGCAGCGGCACCCCTTTTCTCGCCGCAGGGCTAATGGCCACCCGTGTGGGCGGTCTTCTCTATCTGACCAATACTGACACCCGCACCACCGGTGGGCGCAATCCTGAGCACAGCGTGCAGATGTATGGGGCCTATGCGCGATCGCACCCCGCCGTCCATGAGCAGGGGTTACGTCTCCTGCTGGGCAGTGCCTTGCAGCAGGCGGCCAGCCGAGGCATGGGCATCCAGCCGGTGTTTTCCCTCTTTAATGGCCAGGTCCACCGGGTGATGGTGCGATTGGTGATGGGGGAAGAATGGCCCGGTCATCTCTATGGGTTTGTGGGCTACTGCCACCACTGTGGCCATTATCAAACCTTGTCTTGGCGAGACCTAGGCAAGGCTCACTGCGACCATCCGGGGCAGACTGTCTCTGCCGATGCGCCGCCCGCCATGGCGGTCAGCGGCCCGATGTGGCTGGGGCCGCTGCACGATCGCTCGATGCTGCACCACATGGCCGCGCTAGCGATCAATTGGGGCTGGCGCAAGCGGGCCAAACTGATCCAGATCATGCATGGTGAGGCGGAAATGCCCCCCTACTACTACCCCCTAGGGGAAGTAGGTCGGCGGGGCAAATGCGATATTCCCCGCCGCGATCGCTTGATTGCAGCCCTGCGGGAACAGGGGTTTGATGCCGCCGCCACCCACCTTGATGCCCAAGCCCTGAAGACCAATGCGCTCTTGGCCAACTGCATTCAAGTGGCGCGCGGCCAGGTTTAACAATTTCTTAGGCTTTATTTGGGATACTGACAATGTAGTAAGCGTCCCCAATCGCTGCGATACAGGAGAACCATGACAGTTCAAACGGTTTCCACGCGACCTTTTACCGATCAAAAACCCGGCACTTCCGGCCTCAGGAAGCAAGTCCCCACCTTTCAAAAGCCCCACTATCTACAAAATTTTGTCCAATCCATTTTCGATAGTCTAGAGGGCTATCAGGGGCAAACCCTCGTGGTTGGCGGTGATGGGCGCTACTACAACCGCGAAGCCATCCAAATTATTCTCAAAATGGCAGCGGCCAATGGCTTTGGCCGGGTGCTGGTGGGCCAGGGGGGCATCCTCTCGACCCCAGCGGTGTCTTGCATCATTCGCAAATACCAAGCCTTTGGGGGCATCATTCTTTCTGCTAGCCACAACCCCGGGGGTCCCGACGGTGACTTTGGCATCAAGTACAACACCGGCAATGGCGGCCCCGCCCCAGAGAACGTCACCGATGCCATTTTCGCGCGTACCAAGGTGATTGACCAGTACCGCATCCTCGACGTCAGCGATGTGGATTTAGACCGCATTGCCACGACGAATCTGGGTAATACCCGGATCGAGGTGATTGATGCGGTTACCGATTATGCGGCGCTGATGGAGGCCCTGTTTGACTTTGACCTGATTCAGCAGTTCATCACCGGGGGCAATTTTCGCCTTTGTATCGACTCCCTCCATGCGGTGACTGGTCCCTACGCCAAGGCGATTTTTGAGCGGCGGCTGAATGCGCCAGCGGGCACGGTGCAGAATGGTGAGCCGTTGGAAGATTTTGGCGGCGGGCACCCCGACCCAAACCTGGTCTATGCCAAGGATTTGGTCAAGGTGCTGTTTGGGGACAACGCCCCTGACTTTGGCGCGGCCTCCGATGGGGATGGCGATCGCAACATGATTTTGGGCCGTCACTTCTTTGTCACCCCCAGCGATAGCTTGGCGGTGTTGGCCGCCAACGCTACGTTGGTGCCCGGATATCGCGAGGGCCTAGCTGGGATCGCCCGCTCCATGCCCACCAGCCAAGCTCCCGATCGCGTCGCTGCTAAGCTCGGCATCGACTGCTACGAAACGCCCACGGGCTGGAAGTTCTTTGGCAATCTTTTAGATGCGGGGAAGGCAACCCTCTGTGGAGAGGAAAGCTTTGGCACCGGCTCTAACCACGTGCGCGAAAAAGACGGCCTCTGGGCAGTGCTGTTTTGGTTGAATATTCTGGCGGTGCGCAAGCAGTCAGTCGAAGCCATCGTCAAGGAGCATTGGGCGATCTATGGCCGCAACATCTACTGTCGCCACGACTACGAAGGGGTGGATAGCGATCGGGCCAATACCCTGATGGGTAATCTACGGGCTGCGGTCGGGACCATGGCGGGTAAGTCTTTTGGCCAGTACCAGGTGGACTATGCCGATGACTTTAGCTATACCGATCCCATCGATGGCAGCGTTAGCCAAAAGCAAGGGATCCGCATTGGCTTTAAGGATGGCTCTCGCATCGTCTTCCGCCTCTCGGGCACGGGCACCCAGGGGGCCACATTGCGGGTCTATTTGGAACGGTATGAAGCTGATCCGGCTAAGCATGATCAAGACACCCAAGTGGCCTTGGCGGACTTGATTCAACTGGCGGAGGAGATTGCCCAAATCAAGGAATGGACCGGGCGCGATCGCCCCACCGTGATCACCTAAGAGAGGCCCTCTTCTGACGTCGTCCCATCCTATTTATCGGTTGGGATATGCGGTTAAATCGTGTGCCGCTGGATCCGGGTGCAATCCCTTGCGCCCGGATCCAGCCACTTGTGGGTCTAGGACCTTTTTGATTACGGCTTCCTTGGAACGAGCAAGGAGTCGTTTCCTCAGCCTTACTCCGCCTCACCTTCACCCATGGATGTGGTAGATTTATGAAGAAATATTACGTATTTCTCTTTGAAGATCGACGGATCCATAGGCAATGTCCATTGATAGCGCTGGCCCCTTTGCTGTTGCGCTAGGGATCAGAGCGATCCCTAGCGCAATAGCAAAACGGTTCGCAGTCTGTGGCGACTGCTATGGCCATGCCAGTCTGTGCCCCCAACCGTTTGTAGGAGCTTGATGACCATGATTATTCTGGATGCTCCCTCTCAGCAGCGCCCCCACTCCCCTTCATCCCCCGTTAACAGCGGTGCTACATTTCTGACCCATGCTTCCCTGGTTCAACCTTTTAAATATTGGGATGAAGGTCTCCATGAAGGCATCTTTTACCAGGGAGACCTTTACGGACAGGCGGATTGCTATGCCCTTACCGAGCGGGATCATGCCTTTGATGTCGCCGCCCAGCATACGGCCCAGGGGAAATCCGTCTGCATTACCGTTTCTGACCAGCACTACACCCTCTGGATTTCCCTGCGAGTTTTGAGCTAGTGTCCCGGCAACGGTCTCATTGGCAATGATTAGGGCTCCAGCCTTAGCGTTTAATGGGGCTAGTCCTAACCTGATGTATTTTTGCCATGCCCCTCAGTGCCACCCTGACCCCCGCCCTACAGCTTGACTATGTTCGCGCTCAGTTTCCAGCATTAGCAGGGGACTGGACCTTTTTTGATAATGCCGGTGGCTCCCAAATTCTGAAGGGTGTGGGCGATCGCATCCAGGATTTTTTGTATACCTCCAATGTGCAGTTGGGGGCCTCCTATAGCAGTCGCCAATTGCATTAAGACATAAGCTAGA
>JAQCKL010000294.1 GCA_027592485.1 Cyanobacteriota bacterium | reverse complement strand
AATTTCTGGGTGGGGGTACCTTCGTCATCAAAAGGGCAGCTAAAGGGACCCGCCTCTGGGTTTTGGCTAAAGCTTAATTTTGGGGAAGTAACCTGTTCGCCAAGGCGATCGCCCCAGGGCGAAGATCCTTCCCGGACCTGTTTACCACTCAGGGCAATTTGCAGCGTCCCCCAAATCATGTCCGCCGCCTTAGCCGTGAATAACACGGGAATGCGCCCCTGTTTAGAGACAACATTCTGCTCTGCCCAGGCCAACCGTTGTAGGACCTGATGGGTCAATTGATCGAGGTTCAGGTGGTTGCGACAGGTTTGCCCATCCCCCACACTCAGAAAATCATCCCCCCGCACCCGATCCGCCGTTAAGTAGCAGCTCAGAGTCGTATCGCTATAGCTATAGTCCAGCCCCTTGGAGTTAACGATGCGGATGGTTTCCACATCACATTCCAGCTCCGCCTCACACACCGCATCGGGATACGCCGCCCGAATTTGGCTAATGGCAGTATTCCCCCAATCCATCAGTTGCTGGGCCGACACCATCTCCCCCACATCGGGATATCGCTGGATGGTGCCTGGGGTCAACTCAAGGGTCTCCGCATCGTTGAGCTGGCTAATCGCTAAAGCTTTATCGAGTAACGCTTGGGGCTCAATGGGGCCATGGGCCACGGCAATACCCGGTCGCCCCTGGTGCCACAGTCGCAAAGCCGTCCCCTGCACTTGGGTACTCTCCAGTTGCTTGAGGCGATTGGCCTCAAAGTAAACCGGTCGTGAGGCAGAACTCGATTGAAACACTTCTGCAGCCTCAGCCCCACGGCGCTGGGCCAGATCGAGTAGCTGCTCTGGCAGAGATATCCAATGTGATGCTGCCCCCATCTGATCCGCTAGCTCCGCCCGCTGTGCATGGCAATCCTCCCATCATCCCGGATTGGGGGCATTTCTACCAGAGTCCGGTGATCGGGCGATCGGGGGCCTAGCCACACATCGACTAGGCAGCGTAGGCTCTCTCTTCTCCCGTACTGACGTTACGATAGATAGCCATAAAATATGGCCACTTCACCCCTTAGGGTTGCCCCTAAGGAAATTTCTAGAAAAGACGATACCCGTAGATACGATTTCACCATTGAAGGCGCAACCAGTCGTAGGGGCATCTCTGGTGCCCTGGGGATAACGCCGATGGAGAAATCGGTGGATTGGGGGCAATCGGCGGGCGATCTACGGAGGGCGCGCACAAGACTCACCCCGCCAAAACCGATATATTCATTGTCGGAAATCGCCTAAAGGCGGCTCTCCAGGGTCTTTAAATATTCCGTATTCACCCCCGACTCGCGGCTCAGGGCAATTTTGCCGGTGCGGGCAATTTCCCGAATCCCAAATCGCGTCAACACCTGCACGATCGCCACCATTTTGCCCGGATCCCCCACCACCTCTAGGGTGAGGGCATCCTCGGCAATATCTACCACTCGGGTGCGAAAGATGTGGGCAAACTCAATAATCTCAGACCGGGTCGTGCTGTTGGCACTCACCTTCAACAACATCAGCTCCCGCTCCACGCAGGGAACCTCAGTCAAGTCCTGCACCTTCAGCACGTTGATCAGTTTATAAAGCTGCTTGGTCAACTGTTCAATATCGGCATCGCTCCCCGGCACCACCATCGTGATCCGCGAAACGCCCACCTGCTCTGCGGGTCCCACCGCCAGGCTCTCAATGTTGAAGCCCCGACGGGCAAATAGCCCGGCAATGCGCGTCAGCACCCCAGCTTCGTCTTCCACCAAAACGGACAATGTATGCTTCATAAAACCAGTTGGGCCAGGATGTCTCTGGCGGCTTCAGGGTGATGTGGGCAGCCCAGCCCAGGGGCGTCGGCGTCACCCATGGGGACAATGGACAATAGTAACTTGAGCCTTGTCCCTTGTTAAGGGCGGGATCGACAGGACCGCGATCAGGGCATAACCGTCACCTCAGGCGATCCTGATTACAATAGGGCGTGCTCACCCCCACCCCTCGTAGATCTACCCCATGACCGCTGGTCAATCCCCTACGCTTCGACCTTGGCAGCAAAAGCTTCTACAGATTATTAACCTGCGTCCTCAGGAAGCGGAACGCACCCTGTTGATGTTTGCGTTTTATACCGCCACCTCCATGGGGATTCTGTGGCTAGAGGTCAGCTCCGCCGCCCTATTTCTAGAGACCCACGGGGCTCAATCCTTGCCCTGGATCTATATCTTCAGTGCGGGCATCGGGTTTGGCCTCAGCTTTGTTTATTCCTGGATGCAGCGATTTTTACCCCTGCGCTGGGTGATTGTGGTGATGGCGCTGCTGATGGCCATCCCCATCTTTTGCTTCCGCTGGGGGCTGGCGGTCCCAGCCTTTGCCGCCGCCACTATTTTTGTGATGCGGCTATGGATGGAGGCCATCTATGGCCTGAATGATCTCAACGTTTCGGTAGCCGCTAACCAACTCTTTAATATTCGGGAAATCAAGCGCACCTACCCGCTGATTAGCAGTGGCAACTTGGTGGCGGATGTCTTGAGCGGTTTCTCGGTCTACTTTTTGTTGAACCTAGTGGGGCTCAACAATGTATTACTGCTGTCGTTTCTAATCATGGTGGTGGGGTCCGGGGTGTTACTACACATCAGTCGCACCTACAGCCATGCCTTTCCAGACTCAGTGGTGCGCCAAGCGGAGGATAGTGAGACCCCCCACTCGGCCCAGCGGATGCGGGGATCGATGGGGAACTACGTGGCGCTGCTGCTGGCCTTCTTTGTGCTGGCTCAGATTCTGATGTACCTGATCGAATTTGAGTATCTGGGTCAACTAGAGCGCAATTTGCAACCCACCGAAATTGCTGGATTCCTAGGCATTTTCAGTGGATTGCTCGGGTTGATTGAGTTGGTCACCCAGTGGTTTACCTCTAGCCGCTTGATCGAGCGTCAGGGGGTGTTTACGGTGACCGCCATTTTGCCCATCTTTATTATGGTGATCGGGCTAACGACCTTAGTGAGTAGCCATGGGGCCTTGGTGGGGGTGGCGGGCCTGTTTATGGGCCTGATTATCCTCAAGTTTTTTGATGAATGGCTGCGTTATACCCTGGTGGCCAGCACCCGACCCATTTTGTTTCAACCCATCCCCGATAGCCATCGGACGGGGGTTCAGTCCCTGGTGGGGGGCATTGCCGAGCCGCTCTCCATGGGCTTTACCGGCGTGATTATTTTAGGGGTCATTGGTCTCTGCAATGCCTTTGGCTTTAAGGCCCAAGCGTTTCAAAGTCAGGTGTTTTTAATTCTGATTGTGGGGGCAGCAGTGATTTGGTTTGGGGCGTTGCTGCTGCTGCGATCGCGCTATTTAAACCTATTGGTCTTGAGTGCAGAACGGGGACTGTTGAGCGTTTCCGATGCCAGCTTGCGGGTGTTGAAGCGGGCCTTTATTGACCAGCTTGAACAGCCCGGTCCAGAAGCCGATAAGCGCTCCTGCATCGAACTCCTGTGCCACATTGACCCCCGAGGGGTGGGCGAAATTTTGGCCCCGATGTTGCCAAAACTATCCCCACGCCTGCGTCGCCAGAGCCTAGAGGCCATGTTGGAATATCCCAATGCGGCCTACATTGAGCCGGTGCGTCACCTGATTAACACCCAGCAGCAGCCCGAGATCTTGGCTCCAGCCCTCCGCTATGTCTGGCTGACGGAGGAAAGCCCCAATATTGAAGATCTACGGGCCTACCTGAAACCCGAGGTAGATCCGGTGGTGCGGGGCACAGCGGCGTCTTTAATGCTGCGCAAGGGCAACCCCAGGGAAAAGGCCGAGGCCACCAGCGCCCTGCGACAAATGCTCACCCACGAACGAGAGCGGGAGCGGGTGATGGGCTGTCGGGCCTTAGGGGAGGCCAATTATATGCAGGCATTACGCCTCTATATTCCCGCCTTACTCCAGGATGAATCGTTGCGGGTGCGGCGGGCCATGTTAGAGGCGATCGCCGCCACCCACATTACCGAGCATTACCCCTCCCTGCTTCAAGCCCTGCGCTATAAATCGACTCGGGATGCAGCGGCCCAGGCCCTGACTCGCCTGGGCAATGACGCCCTACCCATGCTGGAGGCCCAGGCGATCGACATTTACAAGCCCGAAATCCTCCGCAATCAGGCTTGGCAAGTCATGGGCAACATCGGCACCAAAGAAGCGCTGGATCGCCTGATTGATAACCTACTCACCACCTGGGGGGACGCCCGCCGGTCAATTCTCAGGATTCTGTTAAAGCTGTTTCAAGAAACCGGTCTACGCCGGTCCCAAGGCATTGACGCTGCCCTGGATCGCCTCGGGCGCGATGGCATTGAGCAACTGCTCAACCAAGAGTTGACCTTTATGGGGCAAATCTACGCGGCGCGCATTGATTTGTCTGAGGATGCAGTGACTGGCCGCGAATCCCATTTACTGCGGGAGGCGCTGCAAGATCTGCAAACCGACGTGATTGGGCGCATATTTATGCTGCTGCGCTTCATTTCCTCCCCCAGCGCCATTCAAGCGGCCCAAGTCAGCCTCCAGGGGTCATCTTCGAGCCGGGCGCGGGGCCTGGAAATTTTAGACAACGCCCTCGACATTCCCAGTAAGCGGGTCATTTTGACCGTTCTGGATGGTCGGAGCCACATCGACAAACTCAAAAGCTTAGAGAATTGGTTCACCTATGAGCCCATGGGCACCAGCGATCGCCTCCGGGCCTTACTCGATTTGCGACACTTTCTGTCCGACTGGGCCTTGGCCTGCTGCTTTCACTTAGCACGACGACAGCGCTGGAGTGTCACCCCCGGCCATACCCTAGCCTGCCTCAAACACCCCACCGGGTTTGTCCGAGAGTCGGTGCTGTCTTACCTCAGCGTGGCCTCCCCAGCGGCACTAGCCAACCTGCTGCCGATGATGTATTTCGATCCCAACCCATTGGTGGTTGCCCAAGCCAAGCAACTCCAAGCCGAACTCCAAGGACAGCGACCCATGACCGACCAGCCCCAGGGAACAGGTCAGCCGCCACCCACAACGGACTTAAATCCGCTCCCGTCCTAAGGGGTTTCGGCCCCACCTGATTCCCCCATTGGAACTTGACGTTCGTCGCCAAATACATGCATGATGCATACATATATTTAGATCTTCATGAGCCCATGGCTATATGGATGACGCCAGAACCTTGAACCTGCTAGGGGCATTTGCCCTCAGTGTCGGAGATGCCCTCCAGGCCACCACATCGGCGAGTACCGGTTATGGCGGTGAGGCCCCAGCAGCTCTGGTGAGCTTGGGGGCAGAGCCCGGCATCTCTATCAATACCCTGCGATACATTCTCCAGCTCTCCCACCCCGGCACTGTGCGCTTGGTGGATCGCCTCGAAGCCCAGGGCTGGGTAGAACGACGGTCGGGACCCGACGGTCGGACCCGATCGCTGTTTCTAACGACGCTGGGTCAAGAGCGTCGCCAGACGATCTTGCTGGAACGCCGACAACCGTTACAAGTGGCCCTGTCAGCGCTGTCTGAGCGCGATCTCCAGCAGCTCACCCCCCTACTCGAAAAAATGCTCATTGCCATGACCACCACCGAGCAGCAAGGGTTGGCGATCTGCCGCCTCTGTGAAGAAGAAGTCTGCCCTAGCGATCTCTGCCCCGTCGAACAACGCTACCGCCACCTGGTGCAACCATGATCGCCATTGCCCTGAGCTATGCCTTTTGCTGGGGTGTCGGCGTCACCCTCACCAAAATCGCCCTATCCGAGATTAGCGCCACCACCCTGCTGATTATTCAGCTCTCGGCGAGTGTGCTGTTTTTGGCGATCGCCTGCACCATCACCCAGCGCCCGTTGCCCTTTTCCTGGCATCACCTCAAACAGGGGCGGGCCGGTATTTTTGAACCCGCGCTGTCCTATATGATCAGCATCTTTGGGGTACAAATCACCACCGCCACCAATGCCGTCTTAATCGGTTCCTCGGAAGTAATTTTGACCATTGTGCTGGCGGCAATCTTTCTGGGGGAAGCCCTCACTCGCCTGGTGTTTAGACTAAGTCATGCCCAAGTAGCCCCATCGCGTTGGATAGGGCTACTTGGGCTGTGGAA
>JAQCKL010000293.1 GCA_027592485.1 Cyanobacteriota bacterium | reverse complement strand
GATTGCCGGGGTTTTCAGCGCAAGTTTTGGGTCGATGTCCGCACCAACACCCCGATCACCACCCTCGCCGGTCGCGCCCTGTTAGAGCTGGCGGTACCCCTGGCGGAGGTGGAGGCCATTGATGAGAAAGACTTGCCCCAACGGCTGTTGCGCCACTTGCAGACTGGCCGTTACTTGCTGGTGATCGACAATCTAGAGTCTTTATTGAGCCCGACGGGCCAATGGCAAAGTGGGTATGGAGCATTTCTAGAGGCCTTTCGAGAGCTGGGCACCCAAAGCGTTTTACTGATCGCCAGTCGAGAATATCCAGAGCGCTACTACAGTTGGCTGCACGCTCAATGGCTGCGGTTAGATCAAGGCTTACAACCCCTAGAAGGGGCGGTGTTGCTGCGGGAACTAGGGGTGGCGGGCAGTGATGACGATCTGGCGAATGCGTCGTTAGAGGTGCAGGGACATCCCCTAGCTCTGGCCCTGATGGCAGGCTGGATTCGGGAAGCGGCGGGGCCTAGCGGCCAACGCGACATTAGACGATTAGAGCAATTCGATCATTATTTTCAGATTGCCGGTCGTCACCGGGGCGAAAGCGGCCTGAGCATCAATCGCGTCTTGGACTGGAGTTGGGCCAGGCTCACGGCGGATCAACAGCAGCTCCTGGGGCAAGTCAGCGTATTGCGGGGCTGGTTTGCGGCGGCAACCGCCCAAGCCTTGGCCCCAGAGCAATCTGAGGTGGCAGCGCATTTGCAAGACCTCGAACGGCGTTATTTAGTCGAGGAAGCGGTGATTGCCGAGCAGGTGCAATATCGCTTGCAGCCCCGCATTCAAGACTACCTTTATCACAGGGCGGGCGATCTCATCCTTGCCCATGAACGGGCCATCCAATATTTCTGGGGTCGGCGTCTCAAAACGTTTCCTGTAGATGCCCCGAAAGCAGCGGCCTCAGACTATTTTGAGACGTTTTACCATCAACTCCAGCTCGGGCGCTTTGCCGATGCGGCCCAGACAACCGTTGCCTGTGATGCTTTTTTACGGCGGCGTGGCGCATATCTAGAGCTGGTCGAGTTATATGGCGAACTCCATCAGCAATGGCACCCAGCCCATGGGCAGCGCCACGCTTATGCGGCCATTTGCAACAACCTGGGCAATGCGTATAAGTCCCTGGGTCAATATCAACAGGCCATTGACCTGCATCAGCAGTCCTTAGAAATCAAGCGCGAAATCGGTGACCAGAAAGGCATCGCGAATTCCCTCGGCAATTTGGGCAATGCGTATTATTCCCTGGGTCAATATCAACAGGCCATTGACCTACATCAGCAGCACAATCAAATCGCGCGCGAAATCGGTGACCAGAAAGGCATCGCGAATTCCCTCGGCAGTCTGGGCAGTGCGTATTATGCCCTGGGCCAATATCAACAGGCCATTGACCTGCATCAGCAGGCCTTAGCAATCAAGCGCGAAATTGGTAACCGCCATGGTGAAGCACAGTCTCTGATAGCTTTAAGTCGGCTTTATCAAATGTGTGGCCGACCCAGGGAAGGATTTGCGGCTGGGATGGCGGCAAACCAAATTTTCCAAGACCTCGAACTCCCCCTAGACGTTTGGGCTTTGCCGAGCTGGATGAAGTCCGTGGCTCGCTTTGCTCAAAAAGGCTCCGTTCAGCTCGCCCTCTGCTTTGGCATGGGGGTAGTGGCGTTCCCCTTTGTGTTGACGTTCATCCTCGCCTTGCTGATGTGGCGATTCTTGGTCGGTCGATTTCGCCGCTAGTGATTGATTAGTTGCGGTTGACGCAAATACTCAGAGCCTCTAGAGCCTTATCCAGGAGGGCTTTTTAGAGGCGTTGATCTGGACTGGACTGAAATTGGACTAAATTTAACGCCTCCTTAGAGGCTTCTAGGCAGTCCTCTCAAAGGACGTGCTTGAAGGATGTTCTTAAAGGGCTCGATCGCGCTGCGGGCATCCCCCAGATCATCGCCTTGCATTTTAGCGACGATCCACCCCGTGAGGGCGTGTATGGCGCTGGCCACCTTGCTTAGGACACCTAGGATCGCTTTAATCCTTAGCGCAGAAGCAAAGTGGCTCGCAGTCTTGCCCTAACCGGACTGGCGACTGCTATATCTTGCCAACGGAGCCGAATCGCCCAACTCAGGCACCAGAGGACTCGTGGCCTCAGCGCCAGAAGGGTTAATTGTCGCACAACCCCCTTTCGCATGATCCCTTGAGCGACACTCAACACGAGTCTTTCTTTGAGACCAAGATGAACCAAGGCAAGTCTCTTTCTTCCGCGAATTAGTCTCAGTGCGAGACATGGATCGGGCTGTGCCCAGCCCGCTTTGCGGAATACCCTGTCTCCTAACGCCATTAGGAGCGGATGCAGACTCGGGCAGTTGCGGGGGGTCCGTGTTAAACCATTTTCTATAGATATCGGCATAGGTGCCATTGGCCATCAGCGTTGCTAGGGCCGTGTTGATCGGGGCCAAGTTTTGAGACCCCTTCGGTAGGGCGATGCCGTAAAACGTTTCGGCAGGAAACGCTGCGAGGATCTTTAAACCCGTGATGTTTTCGGCAGCGATCGCAAAACGAATCACCGGTGCATCATTAATCACCGCATCCACAGTGCCATCGACCAGGGCCTGTAGGGGTAACGGAGCTGAATAAAACGTTCTGATATCGGCATCCGGTATATCAGCCGCCTTTTCCGCACCCGTGGTGTCCAATTGCACCGCAATTTTTTTGCCCTTTAGATCCTCAAGACTATCAATGCCATTGGTTTCCTGTCGCACCGAGATCGCTAAGTCAACTTTGAAATAAGGACTAGAAAAGTCCACCGTTTTGGCCCGGTCAGGGGTGATAGTGATAGCGCTGATGGCCGCATTCACCGTGCCTGATTGCAAGGCGGGAATCAAACTGTCGAAGGGGAGACTTTCATACTGGATGTCTAGACCCGCGACTTGGCCGATCGCCAACATCAAATCGATATCAAACCCTGCCAGTTTGCCATTCTCCCCTGAAAACTCAAAGGGTGGGAAATCAGGATCCGTCGCCACCTTTAGGGGGAGTTTGCCCGCAGCCCTGCTAGCGCGAACCGGGTCTAGGTCGCTGTTACGTCGGCACGCGATCGCCAACCCAGACAGGCCCAGACCAACAACAAATCGTCGGAGAAATTTTGCACGGGTTAGAGGGACCACGGATTGCGCCTACACTTCAATATCGTCAATAGATGCGCCACCTTGGCCATCGTTCGATGTGGGCGTCCCACTCGCCGCATTGGCTGAACGTTGCTCAAAAATACTAGGCCAGAATATTGACAGGCATTGCAGCCTGGATCACAGAAACACCTGGGTGCCGAGGGCGGTGTGATTGCCGCAGAGAATACTTTGAAAGCAGTCTCTTTTTGAGGCTTAAGAGAGTCATATTAAGTCTAGACTTAAGAGTGTTCAGTCTTAGCTAGGGACAAAAGGACTGGGCTGCAGAAGTATGGAATTTCTGGAGCAAATTCTGGAGCAAACAAAGATGCGTCACAGGAGCTCTCACGGGCTGATTCGCAGCGCGTGGATGATCGCCAGCAAGTCTCATGCCAAGACTTGCATGGGTTTATTTGAGTCCTGTAAATCCTCAGGACAGTCTCGTCTTGAGACGACCAAGGCAGGTCGCCCTTGGTCGCTGGATGCTGCTTGACGAAAAGTCTTATTGTTAGACTTGAAAAAATTTTTCTGAGTCCAGAAATGCGTTAGCCTGGCCTCGTGAAGCGACAGGCTTGTTTGGGAAACGATTGGTTGAGGTTTCTTGAAGGCGATCGCCACCGCTCAGTTCAGCGCAGCTAGTCTGGATAATTCCCAATAGAGTTTGGATAACGTCATCGTTAACCTGAGGACGGGATCAGGAAACCTGGCTGGCAATCCCCTCTTTGGCAGGGGTGGCCATACACCGGGGAGGGTTTCCGGTTCAGTCGCTATCGGTCTAGTTGGTGAATTGGCGGGAGCGTAACTGGCGGTGTCCCATCTGGGCAATCTCCAGGGCTGGGGCACAGGCCCACATATCCTCTAGCGCCAGGGTTGACGCCCCATGCATTACCGCTGTCACCGTGGGGGCGATCGCCGTCAAAATCTGCTGGGATTGCAGATGACCCAAGAGCCCTAAACGAATGGCGGCACTACAGAGACCCGTTATAAAGCCATGGAGAAAAGCAAGGGCAGTGTCATCCTGAGTCAGCGTAGCAACGCGACCCACTACCGCAAAAACAATCGGGTGTAGACCGGGGCAATGGCGATCGCTAATCGCCTTGGATAGGCTATCCAGTTGGGGATCTTGCCAGGTGGTGTGGGCCACCATCAGTAAAGCCCGTCCACTTTTTTGTTGGGCTTGCCGCGTATCTTCCACCAGGGTCTGGGCAAATAACTGGTGGTCAATCTGGTAAATACCAGCCACATCCTGATGGCGGCTGGCCTGGTAAGCATGGCGCAACGCCACCAAATCCGTCGGCCCGACTTTCTGGCGGAGCAGCATTTCCAAAAAAGCCTGAAACTCTTGAGCCGTCTTGACCTGCCCGGACTGGGTAAGTGCTTCTAACCCATGGGAAAACGTAAACGCACCCGAAGGGAAAAAGGAGTCAGCCAGTTGCATCAGGGCCAAGCGCTGGGACCAGTCCGAATCGGATCCGACAGGGGATGGGTTCATGGGTGTTGATGGGAGGAAAAGCTCAGGTGCTGCGTTGGCGATCGCACCTCGTAGGAAATATCGAGCCCTGGAATTTGAAACCCTTGCAAGGTGTTTTCAATCACGGTGCGATCGCCAGACAGTTGCACATAG
This sequence comes from Cyanobacteriota bacterium, assembly GCA_027592485.1. Lineage (GTDB taxonomy): Bacteria > Cyanobacteriota > Cyanobacteriia > Phormidesmidales > Phormidesmidaceae > PCC-6406. Next base: position 1,288 of record JAQCKL010000293.1, on the reverse strand, counting down.
ATTTTGTCCTGGTCGATCAGAATCGGCCAGTGATGGTTCCCCAGGGTATGCCCCAGGTGAATCAGGCTCAGGGCAGATTCTGGTGCTGGCTGGGTGATGCGTAAAACCATGACGGTTTGGGCCTGGAGGTGAACCAGGACAAGCTGCCCTGCCCTGGTCTGAAACACATCCCCCTCCGCCAAAGACCAATGGCGGTCTTTCGTAATGCCCACGGGTTCCCCCGTTGTGGTTTGGGCATAAATGCGACCTTTGACCCGGTCGGCAGGATCTAGCATCACTTCTAAATAGGCGGCCTGGGCGAGCTGCGCCGCCAGAGCGGGATCTTGCAGTTGGTTGCCGAGATAGGTCTCAGCTAAGTGGGTGACGGGTAAATCATTCATGGGTGCAGATCTGGCAGCGGGCATTTATTTGGGGATATCGGGCAGCGGCGCATTGCCCGTCAACTGACGCACACCGTTCAACAAATGGTGCTGGTAGTGTTTGAGTAGACTCACATGGGTTGAGATGGCCCGTACCAATACCCCCTGACAACCGGGCAAAGGAGAATGCCCCACCCGTAAGTCATCGACAGACAAGCCATAGGATTGGATCATCTGGGTTAAATCAGCGATCGAGACGCCCGGCACAACCACGATAAAGTTGCCCATGATCGGCAAATCGGTCAGAAAAGCACTGTTTTGAAACGGGTGGGGCTGGCCCCATAACCGCAGGTTATCGGCAAAACAGAGCGCTCCCTCGGGGGTCTGTACGCGCAAACGACTCTGAAACTGGTCAAAGTCATAACACTCTCCCCGGGCCAGGCGGCCGGGCACAATGATTTCACTCAGCACCAACCGCCCTTGGGGATGCAACGTGACCTGCATTCGTTGGGTCAAGGAAGATGCGGCAAATAAAATTACCGGTTCCGGAATGTACTCTAAATAAGCCTCGGCTCCCACCTGCACCGTCCAAGTCATCTGGGCATCGGCCCCGCCGCTGGGTCGGCTATGAACCTTGGTGGCAGATTGGTCGGTGAGGTAGAGACTGGCCCCCGCACCAAGCTGCAGATTTAAATGCAGATCATCCCCAGCCAAAATGCCAGGGCAAGCATTCATGATGTAGGCATAGACACGCTTGGGATCGGTGGGATCCAGCGCCAGATTCCCCGACAATCGAAACGGGTAGGTGGCGTATTGGTGGGCAATAAACGAAGGGCCATGGGGGTGACCAGCACGACTTACCCGCATGGACAGGTGCGGAGCAGCTGGGCTGCCAGAAACGCTAGAAGCACTGCCAGAGCCAAAGGACG
>JAQCKL010000292.1 GCA_027592485.1 Cyanobacteriota bacterium | reverse complement strand
TTGCACCTTGCGGGGTTTCGGCGAATTCGACATTGACGTTCACAATGTCAAACTGCGCCCCCGTTCTCAAGCCGTCGCTGATCAAAATGTGGTCGAGGGATTGGGAATTACCCTGGAAGATGAAGCTGTAGCGCTCATTTTCGGGCAGGGTTTCCGTCAGGTTGGTGAGGCCGCTGTTGGTCACCAGGTCGCGCACGGGGGAGACAAATTCAAATTCGTTGAAGTCCCCCAGCACCACCACGTTGGCCGTGGGGTCGCTGCCCAGCACACCATTGACAAAGCCCTGTACCGCCGCAGACTGTGTCTGCCGCTCATCCAAAGACCCGTTGACAGTGGTATCTTCCTGGCGGGCTTCAAAGGGTTGCGCAGTGCCCAAAATCGGCGCACTACCGCCCTTGGAGGAGAAGTGGTTGTTCACCACGGTGACGGTTTCACCGTTGAAGATGAAGTCGGCAACCAGGGGCAAGCGGGCACCCGCGAAGGCTTCACCGGAGCCTTGACCGCCAATGGTTTGGACGGAACCTGGCACCAGGGTGACGCGGCTGGGGTCATAGAGGTAGGCGGTGCGAATGTTGGCACCGGGCTGACCACCGCTGGCGTTGTCGGTGATGAAGGGGTTGTCGATGAAGGCGTACTGGGGGCCACCCGCCGCCGCGATCGCATCCACCAGGGTTTGCAGGGTTAGATCCGCTGCCACCACGCCATCATTCGTAGAGCCGCTGTTGTCCTGCACCTCTTGCAGCCCGATGATGTCGGGGGCGTTGAGGTTGGTGATGATGTGCTGGGCGATCGTGTCAAAGCGACCGTTGGCAATATCCGTATCCCCGTCGCCATCGTTTGGATCCAGGTTGAGGACGTTGTAGCTGACGATGGTCAGATTGTCCGCATCCTTCGCCAGGGTGCTGACTTCCGGCTGAAGGCCGCCCCCCACGATGTTGGGGGTAAAGTCTTCTGTCGCGATGATTTCAAAATTGCCGAAACCGTAGCCCACCACCCCGGTGACATCGCCCAAGACATCGCCCACATCCACTTGGGGGAAGGCAAAGTTGGCCACGCCACTGTCGAACTGGATTTGGATGCGCTCGGGGTTAAAGTCGTCGGGGCTAATGTTGAGGGTGCCGCGATCGCTCAGCCCTGTAGCCCCAACGCCGTTGTCCACAACCCCAAAGATTTCGCCAAAGCGGTTGGTGCCATTCACCACTAGGAAATCCTGGGCCGTCACCAACATCCCTTCCAAGGACTCGAAGAAATCGATGCCGTCGTTGATCGGGTCGAATACGGTGAAGGCATCATCGTCGATGTTCTCCGTGGGCGGTACGCGCCCGCCCGCCCCAAGCAGGGTTGCCGTCGGGAGGGGATTGCCCGTGCTCAGGGTGGCGATCGTCAAACTGCCGCTGAGTTGCGTGGTGGAGAGGTTGCGGGTGGATACGCCACCGGGGGTGAACTCTGACACCGTGCCCGAAATCTGGATGGCGTCACCCACGGCCACGGTGGGGGCGCTGCTGGTAAACACAAAAATCGCGTCGGAGGTGACGATGTTGCCGTCGCCCTCGGGGTCTTGCAGGTAGAACCCGTTGGTATCCACGGCGGTGACAACCCCAGTGGTGATCACCGTTTGACCCACCAGGGGAGACGTGTGGCCCGCCCCCTGAATGTCGTAGATGGGCGTGAGGACGGGGGGCGGGGGCGGCTCATCCACAAAGGCAGGGGTCGGTGTATTGGCAGCCCCCAGGTTAAAGTCGCTGATGGCCCAATCGGCGGCGGTGTCAGTATCGACACCGTCGGTCAGGCGGCGCACTCCGGCGGGGAAGAAGGGGCCATCGGGGCCAATCACGGGCGCGTTAAAGAAAAAGACATCGTCTACGCCCCCATCGCTCAGGGCCACGGTATCCACCACGATCTCGGAGCCAGTGACCGCAGTGTCGGTGAGGCTAGCCGTCTCGACGAGGGCGACAGTGAGGCTGCTGTTTTCAAAAAAGTTGTCGGCGATCGCCAGATCGGGGGTGACACCATAGTTGGGCACTAGCCCAGCGGGGTTGCCAATCAGGAAAAAACCATTCTCGCCCAGCACATTGGCCGCAGTGAAGTCGATGCGGCGATCGACGGTGCCCAAGCCGATGACCTCGCTCTCGACGACGATCAGACTCAAGCCCGCCAGGGAGGTGCCCGGTGCGCCAAAAAGTTCGACAAACTCGGTGGTATCAGTGCCCGTGTGGCTAGCTAGGACTTCGTTAATCACCAATGCCTGGGGGGGGCTGGCATTGATGGCATGGCTGCCCAGGCCGTTAAAGGTATTGTTGGAGAAGCTTTCCCATTCGAGGGCGGCGTCAAAGGGGTCGCTGCCATTGGGGTCGCCCGCAATCACGCTGGGTAAGCGGCGCAGGGTGACATCGGCTCCGCCACCGGGCCAAGAGGTGCCGGGGTCAACGCCAATTTGCCCAAACACGTCGATGAGCGCGCCATTTTTGCGGAGGGCGATCGCATCATCGCCATTAAAGAAGTTATTGGTGGGGGTCAGGTCGGCCACAGCCAAAATAGCTGGGTCAGAGCCATCATCGGCGATCACAAACACATCGCCATCGGCCAGGGTGCCCGTGAGGTTAAAGGTTGCGCCGGGGTTAGTGCTGCCGTTGAAATAAATTTCCACCGCATATTGGGAAAGATCAACGACATTACCCGTGAAATTAGCAATTTCCAGGGCTTTGTTGAGGCTGCTGCCTTCAACATATTCAGAGAAAAACAGATCGGTAGCCACCATTGGGTTCACTCCTTAAGAGGGGGAGGTTAGGAATCGAACAAGGACACCCTGCAGTCGAACTAAACTCAGCTCTTCATGCTTGAAGAACCTCGCCATCGGGAGCAGGCTATCGGGAGCAGGCTATCGGGATCAGAAAGGTTGTTTGGGGGAAGGGCGATCGCCCCTAGCGATGGAAGCTGACCCCGCATCGCTAAATCGAACTGCATATTTAGAGATTGACCGCAGTCAAAGTCAATACCAAAATCACAGACTCAAGTGAAGCTGCAGTAAAATCCGCTTTAAGACTGAAGGCGCAAGGCATTAACGTTGCGGCCCGAAGGGGCGATCGCGCGGGGAGCCCTAAAGCTCCCCGTTCACCGACCTAGACGGTTGTGAAGTCTACCCCAGCGGCATCAGCGACCCCCTGGAGAATCGCCAGCACCTGCCCGCCCAGCTTGATGGCGTTGCCATCAAAGGTCAGGTCAGCCTGGGTCAGCCCATCGGCCAAGCCAATCACATCCACACCCACCTCAAAGTCAACGATGGTGTCGGTGTAGAAGACCTGTATGCCATCAACGGTGGCGCTGGCATCAAGGGCCGACAGCACAAAGGTGTCGCTGCCGCTACCGCCAGAGAAGTCGTCACCGGTGAGGGTATCGTTACCGAGACCACCCCGGATCAGGTCGTCCCCGTCGTCACCCCAAATCGCGTCGTCACCGCTCTCCCCAAAGAGCTGGTCGTTGCCGCCCTTGCCGCCGATGCGGTCATTACCGGCTCCCCCAAAGATGATGTCGTCATTACCAATACCCACCTGGGCATCGCGCTTATTGAGGTCGCCCCGCAGCACGTCATCGTCATCGCCGCCGACGATATAGTCGTCACCCAACAGACCCGCCAGGGTATCCGCTAGCTCAGAGCCGATGATCACATCGGCATCAGCGGTCCCCTCAACGGTGCCGCTGCCCTGGATCACCGCATTGCTAAACAGGGCATTGCGGATGCGGGTGTCTTCGGCAATGGGGGTTTCCGCTGCGGTGAACGGGTTGGTTTCGCTAAAGTTAGCGGCCAGGTACTCAGCTAGGGCGTCTTGCTCGGAACCCGCCGCGGCAAAGGTGGCCACATCAGCGGCCCCAGCGGGAAGCGCCTCGTTCACCAGATCAACGCGGTTGGCGCTGGCATCCTGGGGGAAGGGGTAGCCATCGCCACCGCCCGCCAAGAAGTTCAGGGTGACCAGACGGAAGGTCTGGGCCGGGTCAGCCACCAGCTCACCGTTCTTGACAATTTCAGCGAGGGTATTGCCGTCGCCATCCACCACGTTCAGGTTCAACAATTCATACCCTGGGGTGGTGGGGTCCGTGTCGATGTAGTCGAACTCGACGCCAGACACCTGGGGAAAGCGGCCCTGGGTGAGCCCTGGACCCGAGGCATCGATGCCGTGCTGAATGATGGCTTGCAGTTCGGCGGCGGTGACGGTGAGCAGCGACAGCTCGTTGTTAAAGCTGAGGGCGTTCTGAATCGCCGTCTGGGAAATGCCGCCCTCGGGACGACCCGCTAAGGCGTTACCGGCAGGGGGGGCAAACACGGGTTCCGTGGCACCGGCGGGAACCACGATTTCACCGATACTGTTGCGGATGCCCCCGCCGTTCTTGATCGAGATGACAACGTCTGAGTCGTATTCTTGGGCGATCGCCAAATTAGCGTCAGCGGTGAGGTTGCCGAGGTTGGTCTCTTCGGTACGAACGCTGGCGCGAGCGCCGTTCAAAAAGACATCGGTCACCCCAAAGAAGTTGCCATCCTGGGCGACAATCACCTGTTCCAGGGCATCCACAATCGCCTGGATCTCCGGGTCGATCAGACCAGCGGCATTCAGGTCAGCCACCCCCTGGGCATCGGTGGCATAGGCACCGCTAATGGCCGAATCATAGCTCTCAGGGATGAGCACACCGTTATCGTCAAAGTCGATGACCAGACGACCGACATACTTATAATTGCCGTCCGTGTTGACCACTGCAACGGGGTTACCGTCTGCACCGGTTTGGATGATGGGATAAACCCCTTGGGCGGTATCGCCATCCCGCAGTCGATCGGTCTCGTCGACAAGACGGGTGTTAGAACCGCCCGCCACGATGATGTCCACATTGCGGAGGCGAGTGGCCAGTTGCTGCTCGATCGCAATCTGCTGCATGTGAGCCAGCACCACCACCTTGTTGATGGCAGGGTCAGCGGCTAATAGGGCATCGACATCGGCCTGAATTTCAGCCGCCAGGGCATCCAACTGGGCTGGGCTGGGGTTGCCGTCGAAAGGCTGGGGGTTAACGGTGACATTACCAGGGCTGGAGATCACTGGGATGGTGGGGGTGGTGGCACCGACCACACCGATTTTCTCGCCATTCACGTCAATCACGGTACTAGCGGCGATGCTATTGGCCTGGGGGGCTTGGCCATCGGCCACCACCAGGTCAGCCAGATTGGCATCGGTGGAAAAGTCGAGGTTGGCGCTGAGGTAAGGGAAGGCGGTGCCCGTAAACGTGCCGTCTCCCAGGATCAGGTCCCGTACCCGCGCTGTTCCTCGATCAAACTCATGGTTGCCGAAGGCGATCGCCTGGAAACCCAGCTCATTTTGGATCAAGATATCGGCGCGACCTTCACCCCCATAAACATCCGCAGAGGCTGAGAAAAACACACCCGGAATGAACGCATCGCCGGAGGACAGAATTAAGGTGTTCTCAAAGTCATCGGCCAGAGCGTTCAGCACACCGGAAAAGTTGGGGGCATCTAAAAGGGCAGGAATAGCTGCCTCTTGGTCTGCTGCATGCAGCAGTTGCAGTTGAAAAACCATGGATTCCTCTTGAGTTCACAAACAAACAGCAGTTCACAGTCAGCACGACAAGTCAGCCCCAGCGGTTAAAACCACTCTGGCCAACCCAAAAACAAGAACTGACGTTAGGAGGTCCGGCCCGTGAAGCCGATCACTTCAAAGAACCCAATGGCCTAGGGCTAAGGGCCAGAAAGATTTCGGCACGCTTTACAGTTAAAAGCCTTTATCCATAGGCTTTCTGACGCCACCAATCTGCACCCAGCGCCTATAAACTTGCCAAAAGTAGCGTTTGGCAAACGCATCCACACCCCATGGGGGTTTCCACTGATGTGGTGTAGTTACCGTTACTCCTGATCGTTCAGTTCCCCTATGTACGGTTCTGGAGTTTAGACTAGCAAGCTAAAAAAAGGCGTTCCCAAAGCAAGTCAGGAGCGCCTCAAGCGGAATGTGTCAACAAGAATGAGACAAAAAAATCGTAACTACCTAGGTCCCTGCTACCAATGTTGGCGTTTTACCCTGTACGGCATTAGAGAGAATC
>JAQCKL010000291.1 GCA_027592485.1 Cyanobacteriota bacterium | reverse complement strand
TAGACGGATACGCCCGCCGCTAACCGTTGCAGCAGTTCCGCCTCGGGTTGGCGATGGAAAATTTCAACTTGGGGGAACCGCGCCGCCACCCGCGTCGCGTCAATGGGCACCGGACCAACTCCCGGCGTAACGTAAACCGCAGGCGTTGACATCTGAGCCAGCTCCTGCAAAATCCAGGTGGTTTTGCCTGCGCCACAGGGGCCAGCAACCACGGTAATCATAGGCTTGCAGAGCAACAACGATAATCATTATCATATTGTCCGCACTCTATTTGAGCAACCAGGGTCAATCGCCATGGCTCAGCCGCAAACCGATATTGCCATCATTGGGGCTGGCCCCCAGGCCCTCACCCTCGTCACCCATGTCTTGCAGAAGAAAGAGAAGCTGCGCGATCGCCTCCAGGTCTTTGACCCCAGCGGCACGTGGCTAACCCAGTGGCGGCAGCAGTTTGGGGCCCAAGAAATTGCCGAACTGAGATCGCCCGCCGTCCACCACCCCGACCCTAACCCCCACGCCCTGCGCACCTTTGCCGAAGGGCGCTACGAGGAACTCCACCACCCCTACGATCGCCCCGGAACACGTCTGTTTCAAGAGTTTTGCGACACGGTGGTGCAGCGCTGGCAGTTGCAAGATCAGGTGGTGCCAGCCACCGTCACGCGACTAGAGCCCTGGCAGCAACGACCGGCTCGATTTCGGTTGACCCTCTCCACAGGGGACACCGTGCTGGCGCGGCGGGTGGTGCTGGCGACGGGCGGCGGGGTGCCCTGTCTACCTGATTGGGTTCAGCAAATCACCGCCTCCCATCCTCCGGCAAGGCTGTGCCATGCCAGTCAAATCCGGTTGCCTGCACTCAGTTCCCTGGCAGGTGAAACGGTGCTTATAGTCGGCAGTGGTTTGACCAGCGGGCACCTGGCGATCGGGGCGGTGAAGCGCGGCGCAAAGGTGGTGATGATGGCGCGGCGCACGTTTCGAGAAAAGCTGTTTGATGCTGAGCCGGGGTGGCTGGGGCCAAAGTATCTGAAAGGGTTCCATGCCGAACCGGACATGCAGACCCGCTGGCAGATGGTGCAGCAAGCCCGCAATGGCGGCTCCCTCACGCCCGCTGTCATGACCCAATTGCGGAAATTGGAACGCCAGGGACACATCACCTTTTATGAGCACTGTCAGGTGGCGGCTGCCTACTGGCAAGGGGATGTTTGGACGGTGTGCTGCGACACCCATGCCGCCCATGACTGCATCGCCCATCAACCCATCCATCGCATCTGGCTCGCCACAGGAACGACCCTGGATGTGAGATCGCATCCCCTATTGACGGACGTATTCGCGCAATATCCCATCGAAACCGTTAACGGCTTGCCTGTGCTGGATGAACACCTGCGCTGGCCGGGGTGCGAATTGTTTTTGATGGGACCGTGGGCGGCGTTGCACGTCGGTCCCGTCGCACGGAATTTATTTGGGGGGAAACTGGCATGCGATCGTATCGTACCCGCGCTGACCAAGACCAGCTTGTCCTTCGCTCAAGGTTAAATTAAGTCCAAAATCTTGCCGGGTTTTATCGTAAGTAACCGGGACTAATCAAACTTCACACCCGTCGCTGATTTCGACGAATACAATCGCCTCGTTAGGGAAAAGCTGTTGGAACGAGAAGAGTCAGTCTTTTCCTCTGTCCTTCACTAAAATGCACTACTGAGAATTCTACTGGACCTGGCATCCCCATGGGGATTCTGTTGAGTAGAAGACGTAGGTATTGCGGCCCTGGTTTTTAGCTTGATAAAGGGCTTGGTCGGCACAGCGGAGCAGCGTTTCGGGGTCTTGGCCGTGGTCGGGGTAAAACGCAATGCCGAAGCTGCTGCTGATGTTGACGGGGTGGTGATTGACGTTGAAGGCAGGCTGTAGGCTGGCAATCAGGCGATCGCACGTCCCCCGGACATCCCCTAGGGAATGAACTGATGCCAGGACAATGACGAACTCATCGCCGCCCCAGCGCACCAGTAAGTCTTCTGCTCGTAGGCAAGCGTGTAGGCGCTGGCCCACCTGCTGGAGTACCCCATCGCCAATACTGTGACCAAAGGTGTCGTTGATGTTCTTAAAAAGATCCAGGTCTAAAAACGCGATCGCCACCTGCCTGTTGTGCCGTTGTGCCTGGGCTAGGGTTTTGGATAGATAGATGTCTAATAGGGCGCGGTTGGGTAGTTCTGTAAGGGGATCATAAAAAGCCTGGCGGTAAATTTTGACTTCGGCTGCTTTTTGCTGGGTGATGTCGCGGATTAACCAGCGAATATGGGAAATCGCCCCTGACAGTCGTTGATAGCTACAGGCAAGGGTCACCCCCACTGGAATCGGGGTGGCTTGGCGGGGGTGCAGTTGGGTTTCCCAAGTATGGCGGTGGGGAAGTGCCGATGGCGGTTGGGGTTGGTGCAACTGGGCTAGGACGGTGCGGATGGCGGGACGGTCAGACTCGGAGAAAAAGAACAGTAGGGGTTTACCGATCAGATACTCCTGTGAGACTCCTAGCATCATGGCTAGGGCCACATTCACCTCTTGAATGATCCCCATGGAATTGGTCACTAGATAACCATCAGGAGCGAGGTTAAAGAGTTCTTGATACCGTTGACGTTCGGCCTCTAGTTGCTGGCGATAGGCAGCTAATGCCTGGTTCTGCTGTTGTAGTTCTTCATAGGCTGCCCGCAGTTCTTCTAACACGGTATCCAAATGGTTTAGGGCCGTTCTCAACAAATCCGGGCGCGCGGGCAGGGGTGGGTATCTGTATAAACTTAAGATCTGTTGGTGGGCCTCATAGACAGCATCCAGACGTCTGGAAATATCCATAGAGAAACCTACGACTTACCCATTACCAGGGTGGATGTACAATCGCTGGCTACGGGGAGATATACCTGAAATTGACTGCCTATGCCCACCTCACTAAAGACGCGGGTAAAGCCCCTATAGTCTTTGACAATTTTAGCCACGGTTGATAACCCTAAGCCGCTGCCTTGGTTCGTCGGTTTGGTGGTAAAAAATGGCTCGAAGATCTGATCCAAAATCTCGGGCGCAATCCCCTGTCCGGTATCGGCCACGGTCATCACAACATAGTTGCCCAGCGGGGCATGAGATGGCCAATGTTGACTGGCTTCATCTAGGGTTGTCTGGATTGCTGACAGCGATAGCGTGCCGCCCTGGGGCATGGCATCGCGGGCATTGACACAGAGATTGAGCAGCACTTGATACAAGAGTGTGGCGTCTGCGAGGACGGGGTTTAGATCGTCGGCGATCGCCGTCTGGATGGCAATATTTCCAGGAAAAGTGAATTGGACAAACTGTTGCATCTCTTGGAACAGATCATCAACTTGAACGATGACGGGGGATTCCTGGGATTTGCCCGCAAACGCCAACATTTGCTTGACGAGCTGAGTGCCGCGTTGGGCTGACTGTTTGATGCCATTCAGCAAATCCCGTGTGCGGGCATCGGCATGGGGCAGTTTCCTGAGCAGCATCTGGGGGGTAATGGAGAGGGGCGTCAAAATATTGTTGAGATCATGGGCAATACTCCGGGCTAAAATCCCCAAACTCTCTAACCGCTGAGCCTGTAGAAACTCGGCTTCTAGCTGCTTCCGCTCCGTAATGTCGGTGTTCACCACCAGGGTCGAGGAGGGGCGCTCGGTTTCATCCATCTGGGTATGACGGCTCAAGACCGTCACCCGCTGGCGGTACTTGGTCTGGTGGCTGGCCTCCACCTGCCAGCAGCCTGATTCAACGGCAATCGAGGTTGCCCCGAGGGGGCTGGATGCCCCCAGTAGCGTCACGACGTTTTGCCCCAACGCTTCGGCAGAGGTCCACCCGTAGAGGGTTTCAGCGCCTCGGCTCCAAAAGGTGATGTGCTGGTGCGGGTCGAGGACATAAATCGCATCCGTGGCAACATCAATCAGATGGGCTTGGTAGCGAATGGTGTGTTCGGCTTGGCGTTGCTTGGCAATTTCCTGCTGGAGTTGGGCGTTCGTGTTGACCAGGTCGGCGGTGCGGGCCGCCACCTGGCCCTCTAAATTCTGATAGGCGGTTTGTAACTGTTGCTCCATTTGGCGACGGTGGGTAATGTCGCGCAGTGACCACAAAATCGTGGTGGCCTGGTAGCGGCTGTCTTTGAGGTAGTTGGTCGTAATCGCAATGGTGACGGGTGCTGCTGTTGGGGAGGGCAGGGTGACTTCCCAGGGTTGGGTCGATTGTGGGTGCAGCAGACGTTCCTGAAATTGGGGGCGATCGCGCTGGTCGATCAGGACAATGAGTGGTTTACCGACTAGGCTACTTTGGGCAATGGCGAAAAGCCGGGATGCGGCTTGATTGGCATGATGAATTTTGCCCTGCTTATCCGTCACTAAATATCCATCCGGTGCGAGTTCAAACAGGGTGCGATAGCGATGCCGCTCAGCTTCGACCTCAAATCGGCTAGCGGCCAATGCCAGATTTTGCTGGTGCAGCTCTTCATCGGCGGCGTGGAGCTCTTCTAGGACAAAGTAGAGTTCCTTGAGGGCGGTATCTAATAGCTCCGGTTCGATGGGGTGAGCCGCAGCGCGATCGCGCAGGGCTAAGGCCCGCTGATAGACGGCTTCGATTTGTTGAGAGATACTCATCAGCCTTACGCTCCTAGGTACACGCCCAGAGGCAATTGAACCGATGGACGAGCAACTGATTGACCTGATAGTGCCGTTAGTGTCAGGTGGTGAGGGAGTCGTTTTGTCAGAGGAGCCTGCCCTGGGCACATCCGCCTACCTTTAGCTTCGCAGACATCTCTAAATATCCCTAATAATCAATGAATATTTATATTCTTATGTAGAAAATTATTAGCACCATGGGCCGCAGCTACGGCCCTGACTGCCAAGGGGTAGACTCGACGAAAAATACGTGAACTACCCTATGGATTGAGGTTTAGCGGCATGGTTGGGTCGCGATCGCTGTGATCTTCAATGGCTAGCAAAATTAGCGTTTCCCCATTAGCCTGCACCATTTTACGGGCATTGAGCCACATGCGTTTATGCCCAATGTGGTCAAAGTCGTGGAGGACCTCAAAATCTTCGACCTGTTGATTTTGGGACAGCAAATCATACAGCAGAGATCGCAGTTGAGGAATATCCCATTGGCCGTTGCCCAACTCAAAAATAGAACGGTGCTCCGTTTCTGCCGGACTCACTTGAAAACTCTGATAAAACTGGCGATTGGCTGTTACCACGTGCAAATCAGTCGTCAAGACCACCAGGGCTTCCCGCACGGTTTGCACAATCGCCTCAGCGTAATCCCTAGCCTGCCGTAACTGTTCGGTATGGTGCTTGAGGGCGTCAATATCCACCAGTACTACGACGGCTCCATCAATGCGGTTGTCCAGGGTGCGATAGGGGCGAATGCGCAGGTCATACCAGTGCCCATTTTGGTCTTGCACCTCCTGGCTGGTTTGCTCCAGGGTGTTGATCACCGTTAGAATCCGCGCTTCTAAATCCGTCAAATCTAGGCGATGGTTGATATTACTCAAGGGGCGACCCACATCCGTCGAAATTAGGTTGAACAAGTGGGCAGCAGTGGGGGTAAACCGACGAATGCGGAGATCGGCTTCTAGCATCAGAATGGGAATATGGATACTGCTGAGCAGGTTTTGAAAGTCGTCACTGATGCGGGTGGTTTCGGCATTGCGACGATAAAGCTCGTCGTTGATGGTGCTGAGTTCTTCATTGGTGGCCTGAATCTCTTCCTTAGCCGTTTGCAGTTCTTCGTTGGTGCTTTGCAACTCCTCATTGCTGGAGAGAATCTCTTCGTTGGCGGCCCGCAGGTTTTGGTTGGTGGCTTCCTGTTCTTGGATGATGGATTGTAGGTAGCGGGAGTGCGCGTCGCGACCTTGCTGGAGTGCCAGATTTTCCTGGCGATATTGTTCGATCACGGTGCTGTTTTCTAGCAATTCTGGTTCTAGGGTGCTGGTGGTAGATAGAGCCAAATTTTGGATTTCATTGTCAGGTAATACATCCGTAAACAGCACCAGATAGTAGTCTTTGTCTGCGGCCTCGGGTTTAAAGGGCAAAACGTTGATGTGTACGGGGCGGGGGCGATCGCCTGTTTCGAGGAGCAGCGATCGC
>JAQCKL010000290.1 GCA_027592485.1 Cyanobacteriota bacterium | reverse complement strand
GCTTGGCTCACAGTCTGCTCTTGCTGGGCTATTGATATGAAATCTTTCTATTGTTCGAGGTGCCCTTAACGAACCGATAGATCTCTTGGCGATCGCTAATCGGTTCGTTTAGAGTTAGCTTTGCGCCTCCTCCTTGGGCTGCAACGAGCGAAGGCGATTTCTCAACCATGCCCCCCCCAAAACAGAACCAAGATATCGTCCCATCCTCACCAGCGACCAAAGATCAGCCTCTTGTCTTAGCCATTCTCAACGGCAAAGGTGGGGTCGGCAAAACCACGACAGCCATCAATTTGGCGGCTATTTTAGCTGAGACCCAGCCCGTATTGCTGGTTGATGCCGATCCCCAGGCCTCTGCCACTTGGTGGGTGGGGCGTAGCAATCAGGCCATGACGTTTGATGTCACCCAGGAGACAGACGCCTCACTCCTAGGCAAACTGAGAACAGTGCCTCGTTACCGCTGGATCGTGGTAGATACACCGCCCGCCCTTAACTCTGAGGCCTTAGCAGCAGTGCTTCCCATTGCCGACTGTCTACTCCTACCGACCCCGCCTGCCCCGATGGATCTCTCGGCACTGATTCACACCATCAAAACTGCAGTGATACCGACTCAAGTCAAGCATCGAGTCCTATTAACCCGAGTCGATTCTCGCCGCATTAAAGAAGTCCGGGACGCCCAAGCGACGCTCACCAGCCTCAATATTCCCACTTGTCAAACCATTATCCGTAGCTATAAAGCCCACGAACAAGCAGCCTTAGCTGGCCTACCCATTAGTCAATGGCGCGGGCCGAATGCCCGTGAAGCCCAAGCGGATTACCGCAGCGTTGCCCATGAAGTTCAACAGACCTGGAGACTGCCATGACCAAGAAAAATTTGTCTGATTTACTCCGAGAGGAGACTCAACCTTCAGAACCGGCACCACCAACCGAGCCTACCCCCCGTCGTTCTACCAGTAGCCGTGGCCCAACCAAGGCAGATTTAGAGCAACAGGTGAAGCGTTTGACTGCCGACCTAGACACAATCAAAACCCAGGAGTCAAAACTACTCGACCAGATCAAGGGATTGCAAGGGGATTTGGAAGACCAACAATCGCGACTGTTTGAGCTCAAAGACGCCTTAGAGAAAGCTGAAAATGCCACCCAGCAAAAGGATACTCAACTGCTGAAGCTTACGGCTGAGCTAGAAGAAGCGAAACAGGTGATCTTAAAGATGAGCCAGCCGCAACCGGAATCGAAGCCAACCCCCTCCCCTGAACGTGCTCCCCTAGCTGTAAAAATGTCGCGCCGGGCCCCCGTTAAACACATCCCTGAATACGCCATTCAACGGGGAGAGCAGCGCAGTATGGTATCTGACATGGACATTGGTTGGTTCGACTAAGGTCTCTATAGCAGTCGCCAGCCCGGTTAAGACAAGACTACGAACTACTTTGCCTCTGCGCGAAGCATTAGGGCGATCCTAGTGTCCGAAGCAATGGGGCCGGCGCTATAGTACTGCTGCCCAGTAGCAAAAATGCAAAATCAAAATCAAAAAGGTCTATCAGGCAAGTTTGTCAGCCGTTGTTAAGGGGGGTGCCTTTACGTCATCCTGTACTAGGGAGGTTAAGGCTCCAAAACGGCATTATTGGCGTCTGGATTGCCAACAATTCCCATTGTGAGTAGGATGTAATGTCTGATCGACGTAACGGTAGGCTTAAGGTCGTGAGCCATGGACGATGCCTTTCGTATACCTGACAGGTGGGGGCATTGGAATATCGCTTAATTAAACTAGAGAATCGCCGGGCAGTATTTGCGGCTGTCCTTGGCATAAATTCCCCAGCATCTTGAAAATCGATCAGTTTTAGGTCCGGGGTTAATGAATGTCATTTAAACAGTGAAAAACAGGCAAAGAAACATGTCTGTCGCCCAGGCACTTTTGTTAGCCAAACCAAATGTAAATAGCTCCACATTTCTGAGGGTAAGGCCCTATAATATTGACCATATGCTTATTCTCTCTAATGGTTGCTATTATTCATTTCCTTAATTCGTTTAAGGATCAATAGTCTGCTTTTATACAAGCTGAGTGCAACTCAAACATTAGAGGTTGGAGCTCTTGAAGGTATTGGGGTTCCTCGGCAGCCTCATTGTCTGGCCATTGGGCTAGATAAGGCTGTCATGGTTTGACCTTGCACCTGATATATTCTGGTCAACATCCTTGGCTTTGTCCTTGGCGGGTGATGTTGTTCCTATTTCTGTTTCCCTTGTAGATTCTGAAGACCAGCAAAATTTCTATGTCTATTCAAATGAAGCGGCTGTCTATTTTTGTAGACGGTAATAACATGTTTTATGCCCAGCAAAAAAATGGCTGGTTTTTTGATCCCAAACGAGTATTGGAATATTTTTTGTCTCAAGATGTGGGCCTATCTCTGGTTAATGCCTTTTGGTATACGGGCCTGAAAGATCCTCAAGATCAGCGGGGTTTTCGGGATGCCTTAATCAGCTTGGGGTATACCGTTCGCACTAAAATCTTGAAAGAGTATTACGACGATAACTCAGGGCGCTATTCCCAAAAAGCCAACCTCGACATCGAAATTGTTGTGGATATGTTCAATACCGCAGAACAGTACGATCGCGTGGTGCTATTCAGTGGAGATGGTGATTTTGAGCGGGCCATTGAGTTGTTGCGCTCGAAAAATACCCACATCACGGTTGTGTCTACGGAGGGCATGATCGCCCGTGAACTCCGCAATGCCACTGATCGCTATGTCGATCTCAATGATTTGAGAGCCCACATCGAGAAAAAAGATAGCTACTGATCCAGGGGCGATCTCACCCGTTCTCCCCGCTGACTCAACTATTGAAGTCGGGTTTTAGAGACAATGCGGGTGCGTTTGCGATCGCCCTCCGATAAATCCTTGCCCGCCTGCAAGCGGGTGGCATTTTGCTGTAGCACCGTCGCTGCACCGGTATCCCCCATTTGCAGCGCCGTCTTCGCTGCCGATTGCAATAGGGTGGCTGCCCCTTGGCGATCGCCCGCTTGCAGTTTTTGTTCGGCAATTTGGGTTTGGCGGTATTTGGCGAGGGTCAAGACCTGGTGCTGCACCTGGTCATTGGGGGTGGGTTGATAATTAGCCTGGGCGACGCCATCAACGATCACCGTATCGGACCAGAGTTCGGTTTGATCGGTGCCAGGGGCGTCGTAGCACACTTGGACCTTGGCAATGGGGAAACTGCCGTCTTGGGGAGGGGTGATGTAGAGGTTGGTCAAGACAATGCGGGGGCTATCCACCATCAGATCGCCCAAGCGCACCACCACCGAATTCCCCTCTTGAATCACCGTTAACTCGACGGTTTCTGGGGCCACCTGGGCTACCGGTTTGAGTTCCGCTAGGCGCACCCCAGGCATAAGGGTGAGGTGTAGATGGGCGTTGGTCAGAGACACCGATTGGGCTCGACTCAGTAAACGGGAGAATTCGGTCACGGCTGCCTCTGGCGCTGCGATATAGGCAAGGGCACCGCCGCCCGCATCGGCGATCGCCTCCAGCACATCCTGATTCCAATGGTCCCCAAATCCGAGGGTGTTGAGGGTGAGGTTGTACTCTGCCGCTACTTGGGCCAGCTTGAGGCAGCGATCGTTATCTCCATGCTCATTTTCGCCATCGGTGAGCAAAAAGATTTGGGAGACCTTGCCCTGTTTCCCCTTAGCCACCTGCTCAATCCCTAGCTTCATGCCCTCATCAATGGCAGTACCACCACTGGGTTTTAGGGTTTGGATGCAGCCCTTGATGAAATCGCCATTCTCCACCGCCTGCAGCGGCACCAAGACCTTTGCCTGATGGTCAAATACCACCACCGAAAGGGTATCGGTAGGGGTGAGCTGATCCACGAGCTGCCCCGCCGCTTCTTTGACCGTGCGTAGGGGTGGACCATGCATCGACCCGCTATGGTCTAATACCAAGCCGAGGTTGAGGGAGGTCTTGCCCGCCCCACCCATCAGGGCCTGTAGCGAGATCGATAGCTGCCGTTGGCTGGCCCCCTGTTGACCATCGAGACAGGGATCACTTAGCGCGCATTGTAGGCCAACAGTCATTGGGGTAACTCCATCAATATCCGGCTTTAGTAGGGGTGGGGATATCCGGACCATGGGCCAGACTCCCCCTCACGTTACTATGTTAAAAACTGGGCGGCTTAAGTCACCAAAAATTACCCCAAGATAATTACGTCATCACCATCGTTTTATGAGTTCATCCATCCGTGCTGTACAGGCTCCCTATTCTGGGGATGCTTACTACCGGACCCCACCCCCCGATCTGCCCTCCCTATTGTTGAAGGAGCGGATTGTTTACTTGGGTCTGCCGTTGTTTTCCCAGGATGAATTAAAGCAACAAGTTGGGTTAGATGTGACGGAGCTCATTATCGCCCAGCTCCTCTATCTACAATTCGACGATCCGGATAAGCCCGTCTACTTTTATATCAACTCCGGCGGCAACATCGAAGGCGGCACCTTCGAGACCGAGGCCTTTGCCATTTGTGACACGCTCAATTACATCAAGCCCCCCGTCCACACCATTTGCATTGGGCAGGCGGTGGGTAGTGCGGCGGTGATTTTGTCCTCTGGGACTAAGGGGTTTCGAGCCAGCCTCCCCCATGCCAGCATTGTCTTAAATCAACCCAGCAGTGGGGCTCGTGGCCAGGCGACAGATATTGAGCTACAGGTCAAGGAAGCGCTCCATAACAAACATTCGATGATGGAGATCCTGGCCCGTAATACCGGCAAGTCGGTGGAGAGTATTGCCCAGGATGCCGATCGCATGTTCTATATGAGTGCCTATGAAGCCAAGGAATATGGCTTGATCGATCGGATCTTAGAGAATCCAAAGGACTTGCCTAAAATCCCGGCAGCGGTGGGTTAACGGCTGATTGCTGTTTTGCGCCTACCCCCGACCTCTTGATTGTGTTCCAGACGCCCTTAAAGACTTAAAAGAAGACAAGCACCATGCCTATCGGTACCCCCAAAGTTCCCTATCGTTTGCCGGGAAGCCAATATACCCAGTGGATTGACCTCTATACCCGCCTCAACCAAGAGCGGATTATTTTTTTGGGGCAGGCGGTCAGTGACACCCTGGCCAACTCCATCGTGGCGGCCATGTTGTATCTCGACTCCGATGACAACACCAAACCTATTTACCTTTATATCAACTCCCCTGGGGGTTCAGTTACCGCTGGCATGGCGATCTACGACACGATGCAGTACATCAAGTCGGATGTGGTCACCATCTGTTTGGGTCTAGCGGCATCGATGGGGTCCTTTTTGCTGGCGGCAGGGACCAAAGGCAAGCGCCTGGCCCTACCCCATTCCCGGATCATGATTCACCAGCCCTCTGCCAGTACGGGACGGCAGCGGTTGCAGGCCACCGACATTGCCATTGAGGCGAAGCAGATTCTGCGCACCCGACGGGAGCTGAATCAAATGCTGGCGGATTGTACGGGCCAAACCCCGGAGCAAATTCAAAAGGATACCGATCGCGACAACTTTATGTCGGCCCAGGAAGCGATGGAATACGGCTTAATCGATCGCGTCATTGAAGAGCGCACCCCCGAAGCCATCACGGCAGCGACAGCCTAGGGCATCGGCACGGCCCGCGATCGCCTGGTCCAGTTGGCTTGTCAAATGGGCAGGCGATCGCCCTCAAAAAAACCGAGCCTCAATGTCATGGGCCGGTAGGGGTCGGGCAAACCAGTATCCTTGGCCCATTTGGCAGTTTAATTGCTGCAATGCTTGTAGCTGTTGGGGGGTTTCGATCCCCTCTGCTACAGTCGTCAGCCCGAGCTGACGACTCAAAGCGATAATCGTGCTAACAACCTGATAGTTGCGCTGGTCAGATTGCATTTGACTCACAAAAGAGCTATCAATTTTGAGGCTGTGAACGGGTAACCGATGCAGATAACTCAGGGAAGAATAGCCCGTACCAAAATCATCAATACTAATTTGGATCTGTCTGGTTTCAAGCTGTGCCAATAGAGCAATAGTTTGATCAATATCGGCAATCACTATCCTTTCGGTGATTTCTAGGATAATACCCTCCCCTGATAGCCCGGTGGGTAAGTGTCACAGGGGTTGAGAACAGGAGTTGTTGTGGAAGGGAGTAGTCAGTTAAAGTTTACCGA
>JAQCKL010000289.1 GCA_027592485.1 Cyanobacteriota bacterium | reverse complement strand
TCGTCCGTTCTCTGGGGCTAGCACTCAAAAAAGCAGGGCCACCCCCTAATGAAAGAGGGTGGCCCGCCGCAAGACAGCATTACTGGATCTATCCTTAGCTTACCGGATGTGAGAGGTGGGGGAGCCCGCAGTGAAATTCAAGTGCTACACCACCACTAATCCGCAGGTATTTTGCGAGTGGATCGTAGAACGGGAGCATCTATTTGCCCGCCGGACCTACCGCTATCGTCCCATCAGACCGGATCTGGTGAAGGGCCTAGTGACTAAATCCCACCGAGTCCGAAAGTTTGGGGATTGCATTGCCCTGGCAGCAAAGGATCGGGGAGTCAATCAAGTGGATATCGTGATTGAGCGAGTGACGGGCTAAATCACGTAAACGTAATCGCGATCGCGCAACACCTCACCCGTCCGACTCTGCCCAGCACGGAAGGCGGGCAAATTCGAGATTTGTGCATCCCGCAACTTGGTGGCGATGCGGAAGATCACCCCAAAATTCACGTCAGCATTGAGGGTGAGGGCCACCCGCCGATAGTGAACAACCTCCAGCACCGGAAGCTGAAGGTTGAGAGCCTGTTCCGTCAGGTGCGCTGATGGTGCCAGGAATGCCGCCCCAAGAGCCCAGTCCCCTGCATCGGGCAGGGTATAAGTCACATCGAAATCGGCTTCACCGGGATCCGGCTGGGGATAGCCAATCCTTAGTTCCAATTCCCGCAGCACCCGCTGCACCCCTTTGGGCAGCAAAAACTCTACCGCCAGGTAAGCAACGCCATCCACATCAATGTAGGGGCGGGTCGCCTTCAGTACCCCCGCCTCATCGGTCCACCAGATGGCGCTAGGCCCCAAGTTGGCAAACTCATTTTGCAGGGGTGAGATGCCCGCCGGAGGGGTCATCCCCCAGCCCGGATTTCCCGCCCCTAGCCGTAGGGTCCATGGCCCCCGCCCCATCAGTTGCAAACTGTCGGGGGTCTGGGGTTCCTCTAGGGTGGCCAGCACCTCAAACCATTCCACAATCAATTGCCGGGTGAAGGGCACCCGCACGTTGGGGATGTACCCATGCACCGGAGCCGCCGGGGTGATCACCTCATGGATCTCAGGTGGATCAGCCGCCGCCGGGAAGCTGTAGCTGCCGAACTGAAAATACTGGTTAGGAAGCTGCTCAGTGCGCTGATTGAAGCGATAGACCGCAGGCCCCCCATAGGTTAGCCCCGCTGGATCAGTGAATGTCGTGGCCGCAGTGCTGGTGATGTGCCCCGTGGGTTCCTCAAACCGGGTAGTGCGAGTGTCGGGCAGGAAATAGCAAACCCGAGGCTGACCTTCCGCAAACCTGATGCCTGGGCGATCGCCCAGGGCCTGTAAGTCTGCAAATTCAAAATCTGTCGCCAGGGGAATGTTGTGGCCCCTCAACTCAAACGCCGTAGGCACCCAGTAATTCCCCTTCATTCGCCACGATTCGAGGGTAGACACCACCGGAGGTTGCGCTTCCCAGAATTCTACCTGGGTAGAATCGGGGAGTCGCCGGGTTACCGTGCTGGTGGTGGAACTCCACTGCTGATTGTGGGGGAAAGGCCGTAGCCTCCCAAAGCGATCGCCCGGAACCACCCATTCTCGAGGAATGCCCTGATGAGGGCCTAAATCGAAATCCCCCACATCCAATACCCAATCGCCCGCCGCAGGCACCGTGTAGCCCACGGCAGGCCCCACGACAAATACCGGAAACCCCTCAGCCTGTCCGGGAAACTGGGTGGACAGTGCAGGGTCTGTACCGCGAATGCGGATCTCAACGGTGATCTCTTCTGTGATTTCCTGGTTCCCCGGACGGGGGAACACATCATCAAACCGGAAGCCGTCTACCCCAAAATCCCGCGCACCGAACTGGACCTCCCCTGCCAACAGCCGAGGGGGTAGGTAGTTGACTTCAACAAAGCGCCCGCCAGGGGTGTCGTCAATGGGGTCTATCAAGTAGGCAAACTGCGCCCCCGGTTGCCCCGCGCTGTGGGTGTCGGCAAAAATTCGCCCCAAGGGCAGCAAGTTCCATTCCGCCGCCGTCAACCAGGCGATGTGATTGCGACTGAGTTCGGGCAGGCGTAGCTCATTGGTCAGGGCGGGGCGATCGTACAGTGGGCCTAGCTGCCCTGACCCCATGGGGAACGGAGTCTCAAACCTCCATGGGGGCAGGGGGGCGGCAACCAAGTTTCGCAAGCTCACATCCACCGCTGGCTGCAACCCATTGGCAATGTGGGCCGCCAGCACCCGCCTAGGCCAGTCCCACCCCACCGACTGATAATCGGTGCCCAGCGAATCGATCACGAGACGCACGTAGCCGTAGCGGCCCGCCTCAAAGTCTGTCTCCAGCCGTACTGCACCATCGGATAAGCCTGAGATGGCTCTGATGTAGCGCAACACCCCCGCCCGTGTGTTGCGTGTGGATTGAAATTCAAACTGGTATCGCCGCAGGGCTTGAGCATCAGTTTCGGCACTGGTGCGCTGTAGCCCAATCCCCAGCAAATGCAGCGACAACCAGAATCCCTCAGCTCGCCGGGGCAGGACCTGTTGCTGCACTGCCATCAACGCCGCCCTCAGATCCGCCAGCGCTCCACACACACCCCAGACGAAGGGGTATAGCGGCCCCTCCCCTTCCCTCAGGGATGCGAACCACTTGGCGGGCAACAGTCGCTCAAATTCCTGAAAAATCTCTAATTGCAGATCTGCCATTGCCTATTCCAGATGGCGGGGTATACTGAAAATGTCAACCGCTTAGACTAATCGGAGAACCACTATGGGAGACGCGATCGCGACCCATTCAGCCTATGCGAGGCAGAACGGCGGGCTTTTCAGGCCGTACAATGTGCTGCTACGTGGCAGGAAGCCGAAACCGCATTGGTTTTGCTTAAGGGCGTGGTTATGCAGCGATTAGTGGCGGCTGAAGCTGTCCGTTTTGTTTGTGAAGCCCCGAGCGAAGTTCGGCAATCCATCACAGCGTTGCAGGGAGCTAAGGGATGACCCGTGACGGCCTCATGAGCGACTTAAGGGCAGCAATTGCAGGCTTGAAGTTTTCGCCCCTTGGAAGCAGCGGCATTGCTATTTCCTGGGGAGGGCGAAAGATAGCTTACATAGGTCATCCTGATGAGCGCTGGGAACTGATTTTCCCCCAGCCCCAAAAACACGATCTAACTCAGGCAGACTGCTGGGCGATCGCCCGTCTGATTAACAGGGTTACGAGCCGAGCGCTTGCCTATCGAATGCGTCATCAAATTAAGAAGTGAGAGTTGAAATGAGTCAAGAGCGACTAAGGACGGCGACTGTATATCTATCATCTGGCCAAGTTTTGACGTTTCGGTTTCTGGCCTCTGATTCTGCGGATCTAGTCAAGACATTGATGTTTGAAGAAGGCGTCCAGCAGGTGCGGGCTAAAAGCGGAGATATCTGGATCCGCAGTAAAGAGGTGCTAGCGGTCGCAGCTTTCCCTAGTTAGCCCCGCCTTTCAATGCTCACACTTTCAGCCCGAACGATTTCATTTCGTTCGGGCTGAATTGTTTGGGTGGGGGAGTTTACCTCAATAGCCCCCGCCCCTGGTACTCCGTTCAGCGCCCCATAGAGCGCATCCAGCCCCAGTGCCGCCCCTGCACCCAGCAAACCCACATGGGCCTGGGCCGCATCAAATAACGCCGCCTCAACCACATCTTGCTGATACCCTGGCTCCAAGGCATAGGTAAGGGCGATCGCCACCCGCCGCACAAAGGGGACGATCACATCCACCCGCACCCCCGCAGCGGCCCAGTTATCCTCTAGCTCCACCAAGGCACGGTAAACCACACCAGCAATCAGGGTGAGGTCTAGACCGTTTAGGTCTTGCCCCTCAGCGCGGGCATAGAGCCGCCCCGTAGTGCCGTCGAAATACCAGCGGTAATTCCCTTCAGCCACCGCCGCCGCCGACAGGGACGCTCCCCATACCTCCTTGCCCGTAGCGTCTCGGGTTACCTCCCCAAACCTGATAGAGGGCCACCCCGCCAGCACCAGCCCGTACACCTGGGGATAGTCCACGATCGCCCACCACACCCCCGG
Organism: Cyanobacteriota bacterium; assembly: GCA_027592485.1. GTDB lineage: Bacteria > Cyanobacteriota > Cyanobacteriia > Phormidesmidales > Phormidesmidaceae > PCC-6406. Next base: position 2,107 of record JAQCKL010000289.1, on the reverse strand, counting down.
CAAATCCCCCGCTGCGGTCCAGGCCGCAACCCGGTAGTTGTCCCCACCCGAGGCATCAGCCAAGATGCCCCGGAAGTATCCCGGCACCCCCGCCCGCTGTTCTGTGGTGAAGGTAACCACTCCAGGGAAGTCCCGCTTGTTGCTGGCGATCGCCCCCGTGGTGGCGGGTACCGTTGCCCGGTGCAACTGGGCCAAGTAAATAGGCACCCGCGCCCGCAGCTCCCCATCTGGCTCAGAGTCAATCCCACCCGTAGCGGCGTCCGGGTTAGTTACCTCATCCACCCCATCAATGGGTGTCCCCAGGGCAATGATCCGCCCTGCCCCCACATTCCCGGCAATGCCCGTGCGAGTACAGGTGCAGGGCACCAGCGCTGAGTTTTGGCCAGGGCGGATGTAGGCGATCTCGTCAGTGGCGAACCGCTGTCCATCCTGAGTTCTCACCTCGGTTCCCGCCGGGATGGTGATTTCATCCTCTGTTGCTCGAAACCGTCGAAATCGCACGGTGGCAACCGCCGCAATGCCGTCATAGGAAGTCATCCCCCAGCCACGGACCAAATCCCGCAGATAGGCCCCCTCACTGGTAGCCACCACAGAGAGCCGCAGCACTTGAGCCGCCAGCCCATAGAGCCCCTCCATAACCAAGGCAAAGGCTACCATCAGCCGCTTCAGGACTTTGCCAGTGAAGTTGGCCCGCCATTGGGGCGGCAAAAAAGAGATCTGGCGGTCTAGAACCTCTTGCCAGGTCAGGAATTTAGGTTCAGCCATGACTTACCTACTGCTGGGCCAATTGCAACGCCGTGGGGCCAAACTGCCAAAACGAGCCCTCAAACCCAAACACTCCCAGCACCCCATAAATCCACAGGGCGTTAGGGGTTTCCGGTCGCCAGTCCACCTCTAGCTGCTCCACTCGGAATCGCCCCGAGAAACTGGGATGCTCTAGGGCGTCCAACACCGCCACCCGCGCCATGCCGATCGCCACCGGAGGGTAGAGGGTGTCCCCAACGATATCCAGATCAATCCCATAGGTGGGGTCATCCACCAGGGAGCCCTTGGGGGTGATAAACAGGCGCTCGATTTCTTCCTTGAGTGCTAATGGCCCCTGCTGGTAGTTGTAGTCAGCCCCGCTGACGGCCTCCACCACCTCTTGCTGCCCTAGGGTGGCATCAAAGCCCATATCTAGGCCAAAGGTTTCAGCGAGGCGATTGCTCAGCAGATCAGCCATTGCTCAATTCAGGGATAGAGAGGTTTTGCCCTGGCACGATGATGTAGGGATATTCCAGGTTGTTGGCTTCCGCCAGTTGAGGCCAGTAGTCAGGAGTGCCATAAAACCGGGTTGACACCTGGGGCAACGTCTCAAATTGCCCTACGGTGTACTGTCGTGCGACCTGATTCTTAAGGAGCGGGACGGTGGTAAGGTTGATGCCCTCTTGCAAGGCGATCAATTGCATCTGCAATTGTGATCTGGCGGTGCGCTGTAGGGCCACATCCGCCCGCAGGGCTTCAGGGCTGTACTCGGTGGGTAGCAATAGGGGCATGGCTTATTCACGCTCAGTTGACAAAAACAGGGGGCCTGTTGCCTTTACCAAATCAGGTCCACGCTTCAGATTCAAAGCGATCGCCCGCCCCGGTTACGGCATCTACCGTCGGCTGAAAGAAGCTCAGTTCTCCCAGGTTGATCTGGGCCAATTGGGAAACTTGGGGCGGAACCGGAATCGACCATTCCCCCACTTGCACCGTAGTTCCCCCTTCTATCCCCAAAATCTCAGGCAGGCTGGTAATGACTTGGGTTAGCAGGGCGTTAAGGTCCCGTCGATCCTGCTGGGTGCCAGAGGCGTAGGTGGGCTGAGTCAGTCCAAAGGCGGACTGGCCAATCTCCAGGGCTTTTTGGGCCACCCGATTCTGCCCTAATCCAGATAAGTTGAGCACCTTGCCCAAGATCGGCTCTACCTGGGTAGAGATAGAGGCGGGCAGTCCAAATTGGGTGTTGGTGGCTTGGATGTTGGCTACCTGTGCGGCCACATTGAGCGGTGCGCTTGGGGGCGGCAGGCGATCGCCCCCGCCGCCCATCCCCCAGCCGCTAGCGCCATCCTCTAAATTGCCCCCCAAC
>JAQCKL010000288.1 GCA_027592485.1 Cyanobacteriota bacterium | reverse complement strand
GAGGATTACCGATTACTAAAATATATCCCGACAAATTTGAAATAAAATCTTTCCAATCTGTGTCAAAAAAGTCGGACTCATATATAGTTAAGTTCTCAGCGTTTGAATACTCAGATATAGAAAGCTTCGTTTCCTTGACATACTCTTTATTTATATCTAAACCTATAATTTTTGAATTTTCAAATGCACTAAGTGCAGATCGAATAAAGGCTCCTTTTCCACAGCTTGGCTCTATGATAATTTTCGGCGATATCTGATGATTTGTCCTAAGAATCTGAACCACTTCTCTTGCAAGATTGTCTGGGGTTTGGAAATCACCAAATTGCCATTTCTCTATTGATTTCACCATCTTTATCTATCGAATCCTAACTATTCCTGAGGTGCTACCAGCTTGCTGAATAACTCGACTGTACTGCAATCTCCACTGAAGAGCATTTGAGATTGTTAAATATCCTTGATTTGGGGGCGATTCCAGAATTCTATCAGCCAACTGATTTGCACCTATTTCATCGACTGGCAAATTTCTATCAATTATAAAAGCAATAATATCATCCTTGTTTCCATCTCGATTCAAAATATCAATAATGCCTCTGGTTGTCTGAAAATCTCCTGTTCTGCTATTATCTACAAAAATTGTATGCTGCATATTTAATCTTCCAGTTCTATTCACTGGGTCATCATACTTGTCATAAACAAAGATCAGAAGATGGTATCCCAAACCAAATACTTTTTGAGTTGCTGATTTAAAGGGACAAGAAGATTGTGGTTGCTTTATGCTTGTTACTTTAATGTCAACTTCAAGAGCCGGAAGATCAATGCCTGATGCTGAATTTCCTCGTTGGTGAGTGTAATTTTGAGCTAAATAAGCTGTGAATTTATGCTCAAGATAAGTTCCGATAGCTTTTCCATCTGTCACACCATAAAGGGTCGGTTCGTCGTATATAGACTCTATTTCAGCAAACCTAGCTGCTTCAGCGCACAAGTTTTCTATAGTCAGTATTGGCTGCATTCTTCTCTCAGGTCATGCCACTGAATAGTACATTAGTTTGCAGGACTAGGAAAGTATACGTCAAGATCCTTTACCTTGTTCCTGAAGTGTGTGTAGTTTGTGGGTTGAAAGACTGGAAGAGAGGAGTTGCGTACACCTAACTCTTTTTTTAGAGGGAAAGTTTCCACCTAAGATCCCCATACGGGTAAATAGGCGGAAATATTTCAGCCTAAGATCCTGGTTTGGGCGAATAGGCAGAACATCGTCTACCTAAGATTCTCATACGGGTAAATAAGTTGAATGATTCAGTATAATCACCTCTCTGACTCTAGGCTGAACTTGCTTGGGTTTTCTTCACCATCTCTTTTTAGGTAACCGCCCCTTGAGCGAAATCTAAGGGACGGTTACCTGATAAACCGCGATAGATGGCCGACATTCTTGGCTGCAATCACCACATTAAATATGGTTTAGCTACGAATTTCGTTCCAGAGCTGGACCCACTCGTCGTAGTTTTTGACGCTTTGCCACATGTTGATTTTGCCATGCAGCGACAAATCATCCATGAACAGCTCCTTGGCCCGTTCTGGCCCGATCGCCGCTGTCCCCAACTCAGTCGCTCCCGAATAGCCCGTGGTCTCAATCACGCCCTTTTGGCCGGGGCCGCTCAGGATGTAGTCAATCCACTGGTAGGCCGCATCCGGGTTGGGAGATCGTTTGGCAATCATCCAGGAATCCGTCCAGCCCGTGAGTTGCCCTTCAGGGCTGACGGACCCCACCGGAAAGTCCGCCTCCGCGAGCTGTTGATAGGTGAGGGGCCAAGCGTGGGCTAGCACCACTTCCCCCGACTGAAACAGGTTGGCCAGTTCCCCCGCCGTGGTCCAAAACTTGCGGATACTGGGGCGCAATTCCAGCAGCTTGGCCTTCACCTCCGCCAGATCCGCCGAAGTCAGGTCGTAGGGGTCGGGCTTGCCCAGCCACAGGGCCACGTCGGCAATGGTCATGGGGTTGTCGGGCAGGGTGATTTGACCCGCATATTGGGGGTCAAACAGCACATCCCAGCTATTGGGGGCGGGCTGCACCGCCTCAGTGTTGTAGATCAGCACATTTGGCCCCCAAGCAAAGGTGACGCCGTAGGGCTGACCGTCAAAGGTATTCCACCTGCCCGTTTGGAAGGACTCAAAGATGGCGCTGTAGTTGTCCAGTTGACGGGTGTCGATGGGCCGCACTAAGCCCGCTTTGTAGAGGCGCTCCGTAATGTCCCCCGAGGCGGAAATCAGGTCGTAGTTGCGGCCCCCGCTGGCGCGAAACTTAGCGAACATTTCGTCACTCGACCCGGCGTAGGTGGCTTTGATGGCGCAGCCAGTGTCGGCTTCAAAGGCGGCGGTAAAGGCCGGGTCGGTATACCCTTCCCAGACGATCTCGCTGAGGGTGCAATCAGCGGCCTGCACAGGGGCGGGCCATCCCAACAGGCAGAGTAGGCAGCTCACCAAAATCGCGACTCGATACCACATGGATGCTGGTGTCCGTTGAATAATGAACTGAAGAATTAACTGCCTACTATAAATCAGCCCCGCCCTTTGGAACGGTTATTCAAAACACGGGCGATCGCCCCGCCCCCGCCCCAGGGCGCTACCGTATGATTTTGGACATCGCTGTTTGGCCATTGTTGAGGATCCCCCATGTCTGAGGTCGCTTCGTCTCCGTCTAGCCCTGCCCCGGCCCTCGACGCCTTTTGGATGCCCTTTACGGCCAATCGCCAGTTCAAAACCAACCCCCGGCTGCTGACCGCCGCCCAGGGCATGTACTACACCGATCGCGAGGGTCGCCAGATTCTCGACGGCACGGCGGGCCTGTGGTGTGTGAATGCGGGCCATGGGCGACCGGAAATTGCCGCTGCGGTGCAGCAACAACTGCTGCAACTGGACTATGCCTCTTCATTTCAGATGGGTCACCCAGGGGCGTTTCAACTGGCGGACCGATTGGTGAAATTGCTGCCGGGGGACTTAAACCATGTCTTTTTCACCAATTCTGGCTCCGAGGCGGTGGATACGGCCCTGAAAATCGCGATCGCCTACCACGCCTTGGGGGGCGAACCCAGCCGCCAGCGGTTAGTGGGGCGAGAACGAGCCTACCACGGGGTGAATTTGGGGGGCGTCGCCGTTGGGGGCATTGCCACCAATCGCCGCTTCTTTGGGGACCTCACCCCCGGTGTGGATCACCTGCGCCACACCCACGATTTGGCCCACAATGCCTTCAGTCGCGGCCAACCCCTGTGGGGGGCAGCCTTGGCCGATGAGCTAGAGCAGGTGGTCGAAAAACGCGGGGCTGACGCGATCGCGGCGGTGATTGTGGAGCCCGTATACGGGGCGACGGGGGTGCTGGTGCCGCCAGTAGGGTACCTGCAACGGTTGCGGCAGATCTGCGATCGCCACGGCATTTTGCTGATTTTTGACGAGGTGATTACGGGCTTTGGCCGCCTGGGCACCCCCTTTGCGGCGGAATATTTTGATGTGATGCCCGATCTGGTGGTGGCGGCTAAGGGCCTCACCAATGGCAACATCCCCATGGGGGCAGTGTTTGTGCGCCAGGGCATCTACGATCGCTTCATGGCAGCCAGCGACAGCGGCATCGAGTTCTTCCACGGCTACACCTATTCTGGCCATCCCGTCGCCTGCGCGGCGGGCCTCGCCACCCTGGATATTTACGAGGCGGAGGGCCTATTCAGCCGCGTCCAAACCCTAGCCGCCGCGTGGGAAGCCGCCGCCCACAGCCTGAAAGGCACTCGCCACGTCATTGATGTGCGTAACCTGGGGCTGCTGGCGGGCATTGAGCTAGACCCCACAGACAAGCCCGGTGCCCGTGGCTTTGAAGTGTTTCTGCGCTGTTTTGAGGCGGGGGTCTTCGTCCGCGCCGCTGGCGACAATATCGCCCTTTCCCCCCCGCTGATTATCCAACCCGCCCAAATTGACCAAATCTTCACTGCGATCGCAACGGTGCTAAGCCAGATGTAACGCGCGTCATCAGATGTGATGAAAGCATAGGGAGCAACAACCAGCAAAAAGCCGGGGCAAGCCCCGGCTTTTTAGATACGCATCGCCTTGGTTTAACAGCCGTCTGGTCCGCAGAACTTGTGGGCGTACAGCACCTCAGCGTCACAGATGTAGGCAATGCCCGAATAGTCGTCGAAGAACTCCAGCGCCACCCTATCCGAAATTTTCAGGGCCATATCCCGATCTTCGGTGAGTACCTCGAATTTAATATTCGCGGTGGTGTCGGAAAGGCTGGGTTGTCCGGACGAGCGCACGTTGCGACTGCCTTTACCGCCCGTTTCCAACACTGTGTAGCCGCTAGCTCCGGCTTCGTCGATGATCTGGGCGACTTTATTCAACAACAGCTTCTCTGTAATGATGACGAGCTTTTTGGCTGGTTTAGCCATCTTGTTTACCTCCTTAAGCATGTACTCACTGCACGACATGGGTCACCAAGCGAGGGGGCATCGACAATCCCTGCCCCCCTCTGGCCTTAGCCCCCTCCCATCGTGGCCTGGGCGAGCCCAATGAAGAATGGGATACACACGGCAATGGCAATAGGGGTGCCGACGGCTGTGGATGCACCGATGTAGGCAGAGGGATTGGCCTTAGGAATGCCAGCCCGGAGGGTAGGCGGCCCGGAGATGTCGGAACTGGAAGCAGCGATAACAGACAGCAGGACAACGCCGCCAGGGCTGAAACCAGTGGTGATGTGGGCAATGTAACCAAACCCGAAGCCAATGAACCCATGCAGTAAGGGAGCGACCACAGCGTATAGGGCATACCAATGGCCCACTTTGCGCAATTCACCCAGCCGTGCCCAAGCTTCCATCCCCATCACCAACATCAAGATGGCAAGCAGCCCACGGAAAGGGGGATCGAAAAAGCCCTCATAAACGCTGTCTGGGCGGGTGATAATACCCAGCACGAGACCGAGGAGTAAAGCCGAGAGAGCGGAGCCCTGGAGACTTTCCTTGATGATGGGCCAGATTTTAACTCGGCTGCTGGGGGCACCTCCTGACTGGCTGGAAGAGCCACCACCACCACCGGAATAGCCACCTTCAGCGCTGCTCTGATCGCTAATGGGATACCCACCCGCAGGAACGGCAGACTCACTGGCATATCCGCCTGCGGCAACAGGCTGCATACCGCCATATTCCCCCTTACTGATGGACTCTGCATTTCTGAGATACTTTTCGCGCTTTTGCTTACTGGCATAGATGCTAGCGACAACGATCGCCGTCACGAGGGCGGGGATATCCATAAAAGGATAGAGCGCAGCGGACCAAGCTTCGTACTCGATACCTTGGCCTTCTAGCAAGGTAATGCCAGCGGCGAGGGTCGAGCCACTCACGGCCCCAAATAAGCCCCCGGTCGCAACGGCGTCCAAGGTTTTGACCCCTGGCATCCTAGCCAACGTATAGCGGGCGATAAACACAATCAGGATGCCGGTGATGACAGCGAACAATGCCGGCAACAGCATCTCTGTCAAGTTGGCATTGCGGATAGCAATGCCGCCGCTCAGACCGACTTTGATGAGCAGCATGAAGACGATGAATTTATAGACCGAATCGGGGATCGTCAGTCGGCTATTCAGGGCAGCAACGACCATCCCCCCAATCAGAAACCCGAGGGTTGGGGACTGCAACTTCGATATGAAGAGCGTAAAGAATTCGGACAAGAAATCCACTTTGTAATTCCTCCTAAATCAGACATGAGAGGTCAGGACGGTGGGCAAGCGTGGCCTCGAATCCTGGCTGGCTCTACGCATCCGAGGGAGCAGCGCGTCAAGTTGCCACTCCATGGCATCTGCATCCCGATGCGTTGTGGGCTGGAAGGTCAAGGCTTCGCTGGGGCGATCGCACTGGCTGGGGCTAATCAGCCCTCACAGCGACGGGGCAAGGTTCCCACGGGGGGACCGCATTGGCATTGCCTGCGCTATACAGGTAATGACGACGGATAGACGGGAGAAACTAGCCATAGACACCTCCTTCCAGAGCCCACCCCAAGGGAGTGGCCCAATACAACAATCGCCTAGACAGACGGGTAAAACGGGTTTGAGGAAAGCAGGGGAGAAGCGCTTCACCCCCGCAGCACAGGTGTTACGCGAAAGAACCTGTCGACAGGATGTCCAGAGATATACCACTCTGAACGGG
>JAQCKL010000287.1 GCA_027592485.1 Cyanobacteriota bacterium | reverse complement strand
AAGGATGTAAATCTTGATATCCCTTGCTGCATATAAGATTCAGCCATCCTTACCTATGGGGCACTACCAGAAAGCTTTACGTCCTGGCTGGTCTTCTTTTTGTTAGCTAGAGTTGGTTGCGGCTGGCTTTTGATGCTGGCAAACTCTAGGGGCCTTGGCTAAAACTGGTGTTTTCTTTGGGGATATGTTTTGCTCCAGAGTTTGCCACAATCAGGCCATCAGGGTGAGGGTGCAAGTACTACCAATGTTTTTGAGAAATGACCAGTTTTGGTTGGATAGCTGAGCATTATCGATTTGCTCTAGGTTGGCTGGGGCGGTTTCGAGTTCGTCCGAAACGTTTTTTAGCGATCACGCTAATTTCTTTGTTGGCAACAACATTTTTGCCTGATCTTGAGTGGTCTCACTTTCGATTAGGGGTTTCCCCGGCCTATAGCCAAGCGTCAGTCATTGCCAATCAAGCGGGTGGTAGCTTTCAAGATGCTGCTGGCAACACCACCCCTATCCAATCAAATCAGACCACCATTGGTAGGGCTACCCCAGCCACATCAGGGGCCACGATTACTAAGACGGCGGATCGCGGTGCTGCTGAACCCGGTGATGTTGTCACTTACCGAGTCCGGATTACGAACGGCACTGCAATTTCCACCACTGGGCCAGTGACCTTCACAGACCAGTTGCCCCTCGGCTTACAGCTCATTGCTAGTTCGATCACGGCTTCGCCTACAGCTCCGACTAGCGTAACCGCAGGAAATCGATCTTTTACGCTGACCTTCCCTGCATTAGCGAGTGGTCAAAGCATTACGGTTGCTTACTCTGCAGAGGTGACAAGTGACGCCTTTAGAGGTTCGGGGCGCAACGTTGTTCAGGCCGTTTTGCCTGGGATAGGAACTGTTACTGCGACATTTCAGTTGGCAATTCGACCCGGAATCCTATCAGATTGCGGCACGATTGTGGGCCGTGTCTTTGTTGACAAGAATTTTGATGGTGAACAACAGGCCGGTGAGCCGGGAGTGCCGAATGCGGTCATCTTTATGGATGACGGGAACCGCATCATCACCGACCCAGATGGACTGTTCTCCCTAATTAATGTTCTCTCTGGGAACCGGGTTGGCACGCTCGATTTAGCCAGCTTGCCGGGATACACCCTGGCCCCGAACCTCTATTGGCTAGCCGATAACAGCGTGTCACGACTGGTGCGCTTAGAACCCGGTGGCTTAGCTCGAATGAACTTTGCTGTCACACCAACCTTTGGGGAGGGACAGAGCTAATGAAGTCTCCTATGGCGATCTTTAAAGTATTTGGTTGGGTTGGCGTTCTGGCGATCGCGGCTAATGTCTCAGAGCTGGGCCTGTCTAAGGCTTACGCGAGTGGGGAACCTGAAGGCCCGAGTGAAGTTGCTGCCTCTGAAGCCCTGGAATTAGGGGATGTTGATGGCCTATCAACGTCTTCAGAGAACAATATTCTTGTTGAGCCAGAAATCCCTGCGACCCTACCGCTGAATCTGGGTGGAACTGGTGTCGAAGGGGAAACGCTTAACCAAGAGGTAACCCCATCGGCAGCAACCAGGGATAACTTACCCACAGAGACACAGGGCGCAGAGACGCCGGAAAATAGCGCGATCGCCCAAAGCGATGAGTCTTCTCCAGAAACAACTGAGGAGTCATCGGCCTCAGAGGAAGGGGCTGGAGAAACAGATCTGCTTTTTGAGATTTTCCCCGTTGATAGTGCCGCCGTGCCTGCCGACAATCGCTCCACCTTGGATTTGCAAGGGACCATTACCGATGGCGATGGCAACCCCCTGCTTCGGGATGTGGTTGTTACCGTCACCACCACTGCCGGTGAATTTTTAGGGGCCGATTACGATAGCGATCTGCCGGGCTTCCAAGTATTAGCCCGCCAAGGGCAATTTCAGGTCAGTCTGAGATCGACCCTCGAAGCCCAGCAGGTGCAGGTCCGGGCCGTCGCAGATGGCTACGAAGTAAGGGGTCTAGAACGTGAAGCCACCTTAGATCCCATCCCTGATCTAGAAGCCTTTGCCCAGCTCGCCTTTATCACCCACTTGCGCCCTTCCCTGGTGTCTGGGGTGATTGACTTTCGCCTCGGGGCAGGGGGAACCGACTTTTGGGGCAGCTATGCAGATTTTCTAGATCCTAATCTAGTTGGCACCACCGACTTTGATTTAGATGCTGGGATCTTTGCCACCGGCACCTTTGGGGAATGGCTCTTCACCGGTGCGGTAAATACGGAACGTGCCCTTAACCAGACTTGTGATGGCAACCGCCTCTTCCGAGATACGCAGTTTTGCGAGCAGCGTTATCCGGTTTATGGCGATAGCTCACAGGTTGACTACCTGACCCCCTCCATCGATCACGTGTATTTTCGGTTTCAGCGGGATTCGGTTATTCCTGGAGCTGAACCCGACTATTTCATGTGGGGAGACTACAGGACTCAAGAGTTTGCCCGCGCCTCCCAAGAGTTCACCGCCATTACCCGACAACTCCATGGCTTCAAAGCCAACTACACCTTTGGCAATGCCCAGTTGACGGCAATGTATGCCAATAACCTGCGCCCTTTCCAAAGGGATACCATTGCTCCCGATGGTACCAGCGGCTATTACTTCCTATCGCGACGAGTTGTCCTCCCTGGCAGTGAGGATATTTTCGTTGAAGTTGAAGAACTGAATCGCCCTGGGACGGTCCTAGAGCGCCAACGACTGGTGAGAGGGGCCGATTACGAAATTGACTACGATCGCGGCACCGTGCTATTTCGCCAACCTATCTATGCCACTGAGTTAAGTGGAGAAGGGTTGACCCTCGTCCGTCGCATTGTGGCAACCTACCAAGTGGATGGGGTGGGGGTAGGTGGCAACCTCTATGCCGTTCGTTTTCAATACAATCTGGAGCCCGGTGATGAAGGGGCTGGCTGGGCTGGCTTTACCGGATTGGTTGAAGATCAAGGGGCGCAAACCTTTGAACTAGCAGGGGTAGATTTTCTCCTTCCCCTGGGAGAGACCGGCCAGCTCTCAGCTGAGATTGCCCGCTCCTCTTTAGAGCTGAGTGGCCAAACCACAAGTGGTAGCGCTTATCGGCTAGAAGCAAACGGGCCGTTGCTAAGCAGTCTTCTGGACGGATCGTTTTACTTCCGGAGTGCCAGCAGCGGCTTTACCAATACCGCCACCACGAGTTTCCGTCCGGGGCAGACCCGTTGGGGCGGCTCCCTCAGTGCTAACCTCAGTCCAAACACCCTGGTCTCCTTTGGATTTGATCAGGAAATTAATGAGGGTACAGCGCCTCAGGTTTTCGTGGGCAATACCCTTCAAGAGCTACAGACATCAGGCAACTTGGAAAGTGTGCTGATCCCCGGCCAATATGCCACTCCAGGGTCGGCTGTCGATAACACCCTGACGACATTCCGCTTAGGGATCCAGCAACAGGTTGGCATTGCTCGTCTAGGTCTGGACTTTGTCAACCGAGAACGTGAGGATCGCATTGCTGGCATTAGCACTAGCGCCCAGCAATTTGTGCCCCGTTTGGGTATTCCTCTGGGGGCAAACCTGGATTTCAACGCCCAGAGTGAACTGAATTTTGGCTCCGAATCAGATGCCCTCTACCCCACCCGCACAACCCTGAGCTTGGACTGGCGGGTTGACCCCAATTTGACGGTACAACTGGCCCAGCAATTTGCTGCGGGTGGTCAGCAACCGGGCTCGATTACGAGCCTCAATACCATTGCCAATTACGAGTTGGGGGAGAATACCACCCTCACCAGTCGCTACTCCATCATTGGTGGCTATAACGGCATCATTGGACAGTCTGCTTTAGGGTTAAACCATCGATTGGTGCTGGCTCCGGGGCTGCGGGCTAATTTTGGCTTTGAGCGTATTAATGGCAGCAGCTTCAATCAAACGGGTGCTGGGCAACAGTCGGCGATTCCCTATGCTGTCGGGGCTGGGGCATCGGCATTGGGACTACAAGACTCAACCGCTTATTCTTTAGGGTTTGAATACAATGCCAACCCTAATTTTCAAGCGAGTACCCGCATTGAACATCGGGATTCTGCTTCCGGTAACAACACTGTTTTTACGCTGACCGCCGCTGGACAAATCACCCCTGAGTTGACGACATTGTTCCGTTATCAGCGGGCCAATTATGCCAACCAAATTATCAACGGCAATTTAGGGTCCTCTGCCAGTGCCAAGTTAGGGTTGGCCTATCGGAATCCGGCGAGCGATCGCTTTAATGGCCTGCTAAGTTACGAATTCCGGCGGAATCCTTCTACGACTCCAACCTCACTCCTTATTAATAGCGAGTTGGGTTCTAACCTGGGCTCTAGCGATCATACATACCTTTGCCTTCGAGGGGATTTATTCCCCCGATTGGCAGTGGGAGTTTTATACCAAATACGCTTTCCGTCTGAATAACACCACCATTGCCAATGGCTCGGACTACTCCACCAGCATCCATTTAGGCCAACTCCGGGCCGCCTATCGGTTTGCTTACCGTTGGGACATTCTGGGAGAAATCCGACTGATCACCCAACCCTCCGCCAGTTATACCGAAGTGGGCACAGCCCTAGAACTTGGGTATTACCTGACCCCCGATTTACGCGTCGGCGTGGGCTATAGCTTTGGCAGTGTTAACAGTGATGGCTTTGGGGGCAGTGGCTATCGCTCTGCGAGTGGCCCTTATTTAGGGGTCCAGTTTAAGGTCAACGAACTTCTGGATGGCTTCGGTCTTCAGACCGTTGCCCCGCCTCAGCAGCAAGAATCCTACGTGGAAACGGCTGCGCCACCAGGGTCTGAGCGTTTAGGGGAAGAGCAATCCCCTAGGAGTGAAGAAGCAGAACCTCTGGAGGACGAAACCTTGGCTGATCCAGAACTAACGGCCCCTTTACCCATTCATTCAACTGGGGAGGGTGAATAACCATGGGACTTCCAAAGCAGCTAATTGGGCTAGGTCTGTTGTTAGGTGGGTTACCTATCGCAGCCGCCTTTGGGCAAACAACGCCCCCCGTTCGAATTACGGTCAATAGTCCCAACGATGGTCCCATTCAGGCCGACGATGCCTTAACGCTTCGAGAAGCGATTGAAATTGCCAACGGCACCCTGCCTGTGACTGAACTTTCGGCGGCGGAGCAGGGTCAACTCGCCCCGTCCCTGGATAACCAAACTTGGGTTGGCTTTGATTTACCCGCAGAGCAGGTCACGATCTATTTGCAGGATCTGCTGCCTCCCCTGACCGCGTCTAATCTCATCATTGACGGCACCAGTCAGCCTGGCTACGGTGCGACCCGGCCCGAATTGCCCAATATTCCGATTCCCGTAGTCAGCTTGACCCCTGCCCCTGGAGCAGAGGTGTTTCGGGGGATCACTGTTGCGGGCAGCGATATTACCGTTCAAGGTCTGAGTCTATACGGGTTTTGGGCCTCATCCCGCGCTACCCTCACCACCCCCCCAGCGGATATTTTTATCGCCCGAGTCCCCCCCCCAGCGGATTCAAGCCCTGACTCGCCTGCGGTAGAATCCTTCGATTTACAGAATCCTGAGAGTTCTTCTCCTCGGGTGGTTCTCCATCGCAACTGGCTGGGCGTTACCCCCACAGGGGCCATCCCCGAGCAGCGCTCTGCTTTCGGAGTTTCTGTCTTTAATGGGGTAGATGTGCAGGTGTCTGAGAACCTGATTCAGCACCACGAGGGCAGTGGCGTGATCACTGGCTATCGGGCCAGTGGCTTGATGCTGGTGGGTAATGCCATTTTGGGAAATGGGGTTGCAGGCATGCCCGATGCCATCCGCTTAGAAGGGAATGTAGAACGGGCTGAAATTATCAACAACCTGATTTGCGGTAACGATGGTAGCGGCATTTTTATGTTCCACCCCGAAGGCTCTGTCCATATTGAGGGCAACGACATTCGCTTTAATGGCCGTCGTTTTGAGCGGGCCGCGCTTTATGTGATGGGAGATGGGCACAGCATTGTTAATAACTTGATTGGCTATCAACCGGGTCCCGGAGTCGCAATTGCTGCCCGCCCCCATAGCGAGCGCAATATTATTCGCGACAATCGATTCTCTGTCCTTGATGGTCTCACAATTGACCTCGTCTCTCGTCGCAACGCGAGTGTTTATAGCCGTCGCCACTTAGGTTAAGACGTTACCACCTTGAGAACGTGCTCCATCGCATCTCTTAAG
>JAQCKL010000286.1 GCA_027592485.1 Cyanobacteriota bacterium | reverse complement strand
GCGACCAATTTGAATACCGCCCCCCCCGAACGGCTACAGCGGTTGGGCTTTACGGCCCCCCAGGCCGCTGCGATTGTGGCGCAACGGCAGGGGCAACCCTTGGTGCAGGTGGGGGACATACTGAATATCGAGGGAATTAATCTGGCTACCTATGTGAAGGTGCGCGATCGCGTCGTGGTCCAGGCTCCGTTGGCTTGGGGGCGGCGTTTACAGTTGGGGGCTCAGTGGATGGGGCTGGCGGTGCTGTTGCTGATGAGCCACTACGGCACCAATGTCGGTTTGGTGCTGGGGGTGGGCATGGTGGCGGTGGCCATTGCCAGCGGCTTGTTTTGGGGGGTAGATCGGTTCCGGCGACGGTCACCCTCGCCCATTGCCCCACCGCTCAGTGAACAACTGTGGATGGGGGGCAGTTTGGTGCTGGCAACCGGATTGGGCAGTCTCACCATTGGCCATCTGGGGGATTGGCCCGGACGCACAGTACTGGCGATCGCCCTGCTAGCGCTCCCCGTGCCGATCGGTTTGATTGTGGGGATCTATCGCCAGGGCCGTTTCCATGACCAGTTGGACAGCAGCTACCTAGTCGAAGATGGCAGCGCCCGGCAATTGCGCCTGCTGATTGCCCGACTCCCGGTGATCCCCAGCTTTCCGTTTTTTCGCGATCGCTATAAACCCATTCGGTGGGACCGCCGCTACACCTGGCTGCACTACTACGATTTCAGCCTGAATAACTGGTTTAAGTTTGGCTTCAATGACCTGCGGCTGCGGGATACGGCAGTCCCTGGCTTGATCACAGCACTGGTCTGGTACCAATGGGCCGTGGGCCTCATCTATATCACTCTACTGTTATGGACCTTGTCGCGAACGATTCCGGGGCTCAACCTGCTGTTATATTTCTAACACCTCATCTCCAGACCGCTACTGCCCCCATCCCCGCTCAATCCCACCTACCATCAGATGTCCTCGTTTCCTCAGGCCAATCCCCCTGGGAGCCGCGCCCAGGCCAAGGCTGATTTGCGACAGCGGTTACTCAAGGCTCGACAGGCCATTCCCGAACCGTTATGGCGGCAAAAGAGCGATCGCATCTGTCAGCATTTGCAAAACTGGCCCCAGTTTCAATCGGCCCGTTGGGTGCTGGCCTACTGGAGCTTTCGCGGGGAGCCCGACCTCAGCCCCCTCATGAACCATCGCCGGGGCTGGGGCCTGCCCCGCTGCGTGGGTAAAGATATGGTCTGGCAGCAGTGGCAGGGTAAAGGCACCCTGGTGCCGGGTCGCTTCGGCATTGCTGAACCCCGCGCCAATGCCCCGGTGATTCCGCCGGAGGTGGTGGATTTGATTTTGGTGCCAGCGGTGGCCTGTGGGGTGCGGGGCCATCGGTTGGGCTATGGCGGTGGGTACTACGATCGCCTCCTCAGTCGCCCGGAATGGCTACAGAAACCCACCATTGGCATCGTTTTTGAATATGCCCGCCTGCCCAGCATTCCTCGGGATCCTTGGGATCGGCCCCTGAGCGGCATTTGTAGTGAAACCGGTCTATACCTGAGCAACTCATGAGCCCTTAGCCGCTCTCACAACCCACGCCATCCCCACAGGCATCTGATGTAGGGGCGCAGGGCTTGCGCCCTGGCAACAATGGTTGTTTCTTCACCCATAGATCCCTTATGGCCTTATCCCCGTTTACCCTCCAGTTTGAGCACCAGGCTGAGCTAATCCGAGCCGACCTCTCAGCGGTCAGCGAAGTTGGCCCCCACCTGTGGCTGGGCTGCGATGAAACCGCCACCCTAGAGCGCCTCACCCTAGCGGGTAAAACCGCCAGCGATCACCGCCAGTTTGCCATTGGTAATTTTTTGCCCTTGCCGAACGGGGCGGAGCAAGAGGTGGATGTGGAGGGTCTGGCCTACGGCGATGGCTACCTCTGGTTTGTGGGCTCCCACAGCCTCAAGCGCCGCGCCACCCAATCGGACAATGCCGCCGATCAAAACCTGAAGCGCTTGGGCCAGGTCGTGGCAGAAGCCAACCGCTATACCCTCGGTCGCATCCCCTTGGTGGATGGCGAGCTGTGGCCCCAATGCCCCCACCCTGAACGGGCTGGGGAGGTGTTGACGGCGGCCCAGTTGGCGCACAAAAAGGGGGGGAATCAACTCACCCGCGCCCTAGAGAAGGATCAGCATCTGGGGCCTTTTTTACAGGCATCTATCCCTGGTAAGGATAACGGCTTTGACATTGAAGGGTTGGCCCTCGTAGACCATCGCCTCTTCATCGGTTTGCGGGGGCCGGTGCTGCGGGGCTGGGCGATCCTGCTCGAAATTCAGCCTGAGCTGGATGACCCCGGTGTCCTCAAGCTCAAAAAGCTGGAAGGCAAGCAGCGGTACCGCAAGTATTTTCTGAAGCTGGATGGTTTGGGCATTCGCGATCTGTGCGTTTGGGGTGATCAGCTCTTGATTTTGGCCGGTCCCACCATGGATCTAAGTGGATCGGTGCGGTTGTTTCAACTGCCCCAAGCGGCCCTGGTCCCCCAGGAAACCCTTTTGGAACCGACGCTAGTGAGCGAGGTGCCCTATGGTCAGGGGTGCGATCGCCCCGAGGGCATTACCCTCCTCACTGAGCATCCGGATCAACTGCTGGTGGTGTACGATGCCCCGGCCCCGGAGCGGTTGGTGGGTGCGGGGGGCATTCGGGCGGATCGGCTCTCGTTGTGAGGGACCGGGTGCTTCAAAAGCACCCGGTCCCTTGAAGGTTGGCTGAGCACAGAGATCCCAGGGTTTTTGGGTCGCGATGCAGGTACCGTTGACGTGGGCTCAAAAAACCCTGGGATCTGGGGGATGCATCTAGATCACGCAGATGTGCCGTAGCCGAGGCTTTTCTGCGGTCGAGGCTAAAATCAGGAAAACTTTGTCGATGTTGCGATGGCCCAGCCCTACATTTCGCGCCCCGAGACAGACGCCTTTCTCGACCAGCTAGCGACAGCACTGGAATCCCCCCAAAGTCATCCGGTGGTGTTTCAAGCCTGGGGCATTGGCGGGGTGGGGAAATCGACCCTGACCCGCAAGGTGCAAGCAAAGTATGGCGACAGTGCCCACAGTGCAGCGGTGTCCTTTGGCCAGACCGAGGGCATCGAGGACCCGATCCCGCTGATGGCGAAGCTGTATGGGCAGATGGTGCCCCAGGATGACTGGGCCGCAGACCCCTTTTGGACCCAGCACAGCCTCTATTTCGACACCATTCATCAGTTGCAGACCCAGGCGGCAACGGGGCGCGGGGTGGTGGAAGCCGCCCAGGTGGGCCATGTGCAGAGCCTACTGCGGCTGGGGGTGGATGTGGCGGGGGAGTGGTTTCTCTCGGAGTCGGCCAAAAAAGCCACCCAGACGGTGGTGACTCGGGGCATGGAAGCGGCGGTGGCGGGGCTCTCGCTAAAGGATGAATTGATGGGGCTGTTGCAGCAGCACAAAGCCACCAAACGCAACCAAGCCCTACAGCGGCTGATGCTAGAGCCGTTGCCGCAACTCACCCAGGCGTTTGTGGCGGGGCTGACCCAGCAGAGCCAACAGCGCCCGGTGATTGTGGTGCTCGACACCTATGAGAAGGTGCCAAGCGCGATCGATACCTGGCTCTGGCGCACCCTTTTAGGCAATACCGATCTGGCCCGCCAGCGGGTGCGGCTGGTGGTGGCGGGGCGGCATTGTGTGCTGCGAACGGAGGGCTGGCGCAAGCTCCACCAGGATCGTGATGCGGTGTATGAATGCACCATTGAGCGGTTTGACCGGGAGCAAACCCAACAGTATTTGGCCCAGATTGACATTACTGATGCGGCACGGGTAGATCGCATCTTTACGGTGACGCGGGGGCTGCCCTATTACCTGAACTGGATTCGAGAACAGACGGAGCGGGGGCGCAGCCTCGACTTTGACCAGGGCAACCAAGAAATTGCCCGGTTGCTGCTGCAAGGGCTGAACCCGGTGCAGACCCAGGTGGTGCAGTTAGCCGCCTGCTGTCGCTGGTTTGATGCCAAGATCATCCGCCATATGACCGAGCAGCAAGGGCTGGATTTTGCGGCGGCGGTGGATGAGGAACGCAACTGCTATGGCTGGCTGACGCAACTGTCGTTTGCGGAGCCGGTGGGGAAGCGGTGGCGGCTGGATGATGTGGCGCGGGATGTGTTTCGGCAGTCGTTAGGGCGGGATCAGGTCGAGGCGATCCATGGGGTTTTGGCGGATTATTACTTGGCCCTGTCTAACCAGGAGGTGCCGCCCAATAGCCCTTACCTGAATCGGTATCAAAATCCTGATTGGTGTGGGCTACGGGCCGAGTACCTTTACCATTTGCTATTTACGCGCAGGGATGACATTCAGCCGCAATTTGCCACCCACCTTTTTGAAGGCTGCTATCTCAGCGTCAATAGCGTTACGCAACTGCCGCTGACTTGGATGACGGCGGAAGCTGATGGGGCAGAGACTTCGCTCCTGACCTATGCAACGAGGACGTTTCTAAAGGGTGTCAAGCCCGCAGTGGAGCACAGTTATTTGGTGTTTGAGTGGTACGGGAGCCCCCAACAAAATGCCGCCAACTCCACAGAAGCTATAGCTACCTGGAAACAGCTGATCGACACTTTAGAGTCCCCTACGGGAGTGCCCGCAGAAAGACGTCAGCAAATCAGCACCTTGCTAGCCACCCTACGAACGATGTTTGGGGCAATGGGACAGCCCATTCAAGATGACGCCCAGCTTTTAGCTGTTTTTAAGCAAGCACTGCCGCTAATCGAAGAGAACCCTGTTCTGCTTCAGATGGGAGGTTCTATTGATCAGCAAGCTGAGGCAATGTTTGCAAGATTGGGCTACTCGCTGGAAGACATTGAAGCGGCAATAACGGTTTGCTTTAGCCAAACAGAAGCGCTGGATGGCCTTGGCAGATGCGTAGCTCTGATTTATCAAGCTCGGCGTTCTCCATCGGAGCGGAGGGCAGACCTTTTGCTGTCAGCCTTGGCTGAGGCACAAAAAATCAAAGCTCAGCTATCGCCTGGTCTCGGCAGTAATCTTCTATGGGGAGAAATAGGCGTTGCGCTGGGTAATTTGGGGCGCTATGAAGAGGCCATTGCCGCCTATGACGCCGCTTTAGCCATCAAGCCGGACAAACACGAAGCCCTCAACAACAAAGGGATTGCGCTGGGTAATTTGGGGCGCTATGAAGAGGCGATCGCCGCCTATGACGCCGCTTTAGCCATCAAGCCGGACGACCACCAAGCCCTCAACAACAAAGGGATTGCGCTGGTGGAATGGGCCGCGAAAATACAACAAGAAGGCAACACAGAAGAGGCGTTAGCGAAGCTTTCCGAAGGAATCGCCGCCTATGACGCCGCTTTAGCCATCAAGCCGGACTACCACGAAGCCCTCAACAACAAAGGGATTGCGCTGAGAAAATTGGGGCACTATGAAGAGGCGATCGCTGCCTATGACGCCGCCTTAGCCATCAAGCCGGACTACCACGAAGCCCTCAACAACAAAGGGATTGCGCTGGGTAATTTGGGGCGCTATGAAGAGGCGATCGCGGCCTATGACGCCGCTTTAGCCATCAAACCCGACGACCATGAAGCGCTCAACAACAAAGGCAATGCGCTGGGTAATTTGGGGCGCTATGAGGACGCGATCGCGGCCTATGACGCGGCCCTGCAAATCAAACCCGACGACCCAAGTCCCTTTTATAACAAAGCCTGTGCCTATGCCCTTCAGGGGCTAGTTGAGCCGGCCTTAGAAAACCTGGCCCAGGCCATCCACCTCAACCCCGACAAGTATCGCGAGATGGCCAAAACCGACACCGACTTCGAGGCTATCCGGGGCAACCCTCACTTCCAGGCATTGCTGCACCCATGACAACGACGGAAAGGGACCGGGTGATTGTAAAGCACCCGGTCCCTAGGAACAGGCACCCGGCCTATGGGAATATCGCTGCTATTGCCCCAACCCAAAAAGCTGCTCGACCGTCAACTGTAGAGCAGGAATCACCGTCGAGACCATCGGTGCGGCCCCCGTCACCCCCACATCCTCATACTGACCCTCCACCCACTCACACACCGTCACCCGCCGTTCCGCAATCCAATATTCCGCAATCCCCCGCGCCGCATATTCCGTGTGCTTGTATAGCAGTCGCCAATTGCATTAAGACATAAGCTAGAAGCATTTCCCATCTCCGGTGAGTGCCATG
>JAQCKL010000285.1 GCA_027592485.1 Cyanobacteriota bacterium | reverse complement strand
TTAAGAGATGCGATGGAGCACGTTCTCAAGGTGGTAACGTCTTAACCTAAGTGGCGACGGCTATACCAGAGGATTGGGAAGGGGTGACGAGTTTTTAGGGGGTGTCATCCAAGCCGGCCAAAGCCCAAACTGCCTGGGCAACACCATCTTGGTGGCCCAGGCCCGAGGGGTGGTGATGCTGGTGCTGGCCCAACATCAGTTGCCCCTGGTGGAATATCCGGCCCAAATCAAGCAGGCCCTCACCGGCCATGGCAATGCCGACAAGGCGATGGTGCAGGAGGCGGTGGCGCGGGAGTTAAACCTACCCTCGATTCCTAAGCCCGATGACGCCGCCGATGGACTGGCGGTGGCGCTAATGGCTTGGTTCCAGCGTTAATGTAAAGACCCCACTGCAAAAGCTGCGATCCTGGGCTTGTCGGAGGGTGCGATCTCGATCCCAGGGGCAATTGAACGCTATCAGGGTTTAAAAACAGGGCTGGGTGTCTAGCCAGAGCATCACTTCGGCCTCAGAATCCAGCCACTTCAGTTCTTGAGTGCGGGGATTATAGGCCCGCCACCAGGTTTGCCCAGATGGATCGGTGCTGGCGCTAATTCGGGGTTCTGAGCGGGTGGCAGACCATTGAGCTAACCCTTGGCGCAGCTGACCAAACCAGCCTTGGGAGGGCTTGGCAGTGGGTTCGGCAGTGGGTTCCGCAGTAGGTTCGGCAACAGCAGTCTCAGTTAAGGGCGCGGGACTGACCGTAAGCGGCTGGCGAAGCTCATGCAGTTGCGGTTCGCGGACGCGTTGGAATTCTTGGCGGTTGTGTTTCATGGGGGCAAAGCTCCTAGGGCTGTGCTGTCCCTAGAAACCAAGACCAGAAATGACATTTCAGCAATGATTTCATCAGGGCGGCAAGCGTATCTACTCTGATCTAGTCATGGCCAAGGCTGATTCGGCGTATCACTGGACAAAAATTATTATTGTTTGCAATGAACATTTGGGTTGTTTCATAGATCCGCTTTGCTCCCAAATATCGCTTTGGCCACTTTGTTTAGGACAGCAGCTGAGTGGGGCAGAGATCGGGCCAGAGATCGGGTCAGCGATTGTAGCAGGACCAACGGACGTAGACAAAAGCGGTCTTGCGACTGTGTAACCACCAACGGTTGCAGCCACTCGGTGAGCGCGAACTGACCGAAAGGTTGGGGCTGTAGATGCAGTCGAGCTGGGCAGTGTCTTCGAGGCTTAGTCGGTCAACTGGGTCCAGTTCGGGCCACGGCGTTAACCGAGAGAGGAAGGTGGGCTGCGAAACCCGCTTGAGAAACCAATCTTTGACAATGACTTTCTCGGCAGGGTCACATTGCCCGTCATCTGAAAAATCTGGGATAAAGGCATCGAGGGTGGCATGGGCGGCTGAGTCAACCTCGGGCCGTTTAAATCTCATCCATATATCCTGCCCGTCGGAAATGAACCAGTGCCCGCCTACCATCACCGGCTCCATGGCGGCACGGGTCGCGGGCGAGAAATCCAAGGACAGGTTGAATTCATCCACATCAGGTTGGTAAGGCACCAGCCCCCAGGTAGAGGCATAGGTGATGAGGCCCAAGCCTATGGCGGTGAGCCCCCCTAACACCCCGAGCACGCTTTTGAGAATTTTCGGCATTCCCTACAACCCTAGGTGATTGGGATGGCTTCACCTGTTCTATGCCATGGGCTTTGGGCCAAGGCCGTAGAAGCAGGGAAACCGAGCGGCTTCTGCATTGCCCCTGCTATTCTATTCAATTGCGCTGCCCCTAGGCGGGGGGGGCTGATGGAGCTCGCATTCCTTAGCCGCTTGCCAGGAGGGCTAAAGTGGCTCGGACGGTGCCAGCTAAGGTGCTGTCGTTTTCCATGACGCGACCCAGCAGGGCAATGCCCTGGGTGGTGCAGAGCAGCAACCGGGCCAAATCGCGCGGGTCGGCCTTAGGGTTGACTTCCCCCGCCGCTTGGGCACGGGTGAGGGCCGAGCAGAAGGCATCTTCCATTTGCTGCAAGTAGGCTCGCATCACCTGGGCGATCGCAGTGTCATCAGTATTGAAATCGGCAATGTTATTGCCAAACATACAGCCGCAACTACCGGGCTGGCTATTCTCCTGCTGCCAGTCCAGCAGTAACTGCTTCAGATGGCCGAGGGGGGAGCCGGGGGCGGAGAGGCGATCGCGGCTCCCCCGGATCTGGATGTGGGCATAGTGCTCCAGGGCTTTGAGAAACAGGGACTGCTTATTGCCAAAGGTGTCGTAGAGGCTTTTTTTGCCGATGCCCATGTGCTTCAGCAGTTCGGAGAGGCTGGCAGCCTCATAGCCGTGAGCCCGAAACACTTCCATTGCCTGGGCGAGGGCGACCTCGGTATCGAACTGCTTACAGGGACCGCGAGTCATAGGACACCGATTGGATGAATCTCTACGGCATGAGCCTAACAGAATCTAGACCGTTCGGTCAATATTCGTGATCGACCGAAACTAAAGTGAGCTGTTTTTGGGCGATTGGGGCCAGTTCACGCCGACGACCCCCAGGGCCACCAGGCCACCGCCGAGGGCCATGGCGGGGGAAAATGATTCTCGCAGCAGTAGCACCCCAAAACTGACGGCAAAAACCGGCACCAGGTTGATGAAAATCGCCGCCCGAGGCGCACCCAGGGTTTTGATGCCCTCGTAATACCAGCTAAATCCCAACACCGTCCCCAACAGGCCCAGATACATCAGGCCCACCCAAGCCACCAGGGGTTGCACCGGTAGACTTTGCCACAACCCTTGATGGATGGCTAGGGGAAAGAGGGCGATCGCCCCCACCCAAATGCTGTAGGTCGCCGTTGCCAGGGGTGATAAAGTCCCCATTACCTGTTTGCCCACTAAGGAATAGACCACCCAACTGCTGACAGAGCCCAACAGCCAGAGATCCCCCCGGCTGATCCCTTGGGTCAGTAAGGTCTGGAGATGCCCATCACTCAAAACTAGCGCCGTCCCGACCAGCGCGATCCCAGTTCCCGCTAGGGTCATCGCGGATAACCGATGGCGAAACATGACTGCTGAGCAGAGGGTGATCAGCACCGGGTTTAAGGCAATGATCAGCCCGGCCCGACTGGCGGTGATGGTCTGCAGTCCAGAGAAAAAGCAGACGTTGTAGGCCAATACTCCGCTGAGCCCCAACACCACCACGGGCAGCACTTGGACCGACTTCAGGCGGGGCAGCCGTTCCCCTTGGCTCCATAGCAGGATCCCCATGCCCACCGCCGCCACGGCAAAGCGACAAAAGGCCGCGCTATAGGGGCTGAGGGTTTGGGCCAGGGTCCGACCGGCAATAAAGGTGCCGCCCCACAGGGCCATGGTGAGCAGCAATTTGAGATAAACCAAGCGTCCTCACTTTGGGTAAAACGAATTAATCAACGACTCACGTTATAAAGGTTAAAGCCGAGCAATTCGCTTTTGATCTATGGCTAGGACAAACCTGCTAGATACACGCACCACTAATTTTGGCAACTTGATCGGCAATGGCAAGATTTATCAGGTGCCGATCTTTCAGCGGGACTATTCTTGGGGCGAGGAGAATTGGGAAGATCTTTGGCAGGATATTGTCACCCTTCACACCCAGCCTAATTCCAGCCACTACATGGGGGCACTTGTGCTCCATGGCCATGACCATTCAGACAAAGAATTTACGATTATCGACGGACAGCAAAGATTGGCAACGCTGAGCATTTTGGCGATCGCGGTGATCAACAAAATCCAAGGGTTGATCGATCAAGGGCAGCAGGCGGATGTCAACCAAGAGCGGCAAACGATCTTAAGGCGAACGTATTTAGGGGATAAAGATCCCCGCTCTTTAACCTATTCAAGCAAGCTAATTTTAAATGCAAGCAATAACGCGTTCTATCAAGACAACTTGATCAACCTGAGGAAACCATACAATATTCGGTCTTTGTCTCAATCCAATCAGCTTATTTGGGAGGCTTTCGAGTATTTTTCAGAGGCTCTAGATGCACTTCAAACAGAGCCTTGGACAGGGGAAGCCCTCGCTGGATTTTTGACGAATACCGTTGCTGAGGGGCTACTCTTTATTCAAATTGATGTTGAAGATCAGCTCAAAGCCTATACCGTCTTTGAGACCCTAAATGCCCGAGGCATTGAGTTAAGCTCCACCGATTTACTCAAGAACTACCTATTCTCTCTGTTTCAAGGGCCAGATGACTTACAACGTGCCCAAAGGCAGTGGAAGAGAATCATTGATACGGTTCAGATGGAGAAGTTTCCTGAGTTTCTGAGATATTACCTCAGCACTCAGATCAATCGAGTCCGGCGCGATCGCCTATTTAAGCTCGTACGCGCATCGGTGAAAGATGCTCAGCAAGCCTTTGACCTGTTGGATCAGCTGGATCGCTATGGCGGTCTTTTTGTGGCCCTGGGTAACTCCAATGATGATTTTTGGCTCGATCATCCGAGAGCTAAACCCTATGTTCGTGAACTTGTGCTCTTTAGAGTCAAGCAATCCTATCCCATTCTATTTGCTGCCCACAAAAAGTTTTCCTCCGAAGATTTTGTTCGATTACTTAAGCTCATTTGTATTTTCTCCTTTCGCTACACCATTGTCAGCAGCTTGAATCCGAACGCATTAGAAAAGCGGTACAACGAATTGGCGATCGCCATTACCCAGGGCGACATCACTTCCCCAAGACAGGTTTTTGATCGGTTGCATCCCCTTGCAGTGCCTGACGAGAAGTTTATTCAAGACTTTTCGTTGCTGGCCATTCCGACAAAGGGGCAGAAAAAAAAGCTGGTCCGATATATTCTGTGGAAACTTGAAAAAGATGCATCTGGCGGAGAGGTCGATGAAGATGGATTTTCCATCGAACATATTTTGCCGGAGTCACCGAGTCAGGCTTGGCAATCAGAGTTTACTGATGCCCAGATAGATGCATTGATGTATCGCCTGGGCAATCTGACCCCTTTAGAGGCCTCTCTCAATCGTCAAGTGGGCAATGGGGTCTATGCGGCCAAGCGAGCAGCTTACCGGGACAGTCGATACGAACTCACCCAAAAAATACTGCCGGAGGACTGGTCTCCCGACACCGTGATTTCACGTCAAAATCAGTTGGCTAAACGGGCCGCTCATATTTGGCAAGCTGATTTTGGGTGAGGTGGATTGCAGTGAGATTTAGCGCGGGCCATATCCGATCAGGGATTGGGCTGGGCCAAATGTTGCTTCAGATTTTCACTGTAAGGGGCTGAAATAATGCCGCGATCGGTAATCAATCCCGTTACCAATGGGTGGGGGGTGACATCAAAGGCGGGGTTGCGGACCGCCATGCCCTCTGGGGCAGTGCGCCGAGCCCCAAAGTGGGTGACCTCGGCTTCCCCCCGCTCCTCGATCACGATCGCGCTGCCGGTGGGGGTGTCGGGGTCAATGGTGGAGTAGGGACAGGCCACGTAAAACGGGATGCCAAAATATTGGGCGGCGATCGCCACCCCCAAGGTGCCGATTTTGTTGGCCACATCACCGTTGGCGGCAACGCGATCGGTGCCAACAATTACCAGGTCAATCAGTCCCTGGCTCATCAGGTGGGCAGCCATGTTGTCACAAATCAAGGTGACATCAATGCCGTGCTGCTGCAGTTCCCAACTGGTGAGCCGTGCCCCTTGCAGAAGGGGCCGGGTTTCGTCGGCATAGACCCGAAAGGCTACCCCTCGGTCGTGGGCCACATACATGGGGGCCAGGGCGGTGCCCAGTTCGGCGGTGGCCAGGGCTCCGGCATTGCAGTGGGTCAATACCCCCATGCCGGGCTGAATCAAGGGTGCGCCGTATTCCCCCATGGCGCGGCACAATCGGCGATCTTCGTCATGAATGTGGATGGCTTCTTGCTCTAGGCGCTGCCAGATCTCGGCGGGGGTGGCTTCGGTCATGGCCGCTGCTACTGTGCTGAGTCGGGTCAAGGCCCAATGCAGATTGACGGCAGTAGGGCGGGCGCTATCGAGGTAGGTGGCCGTTTCGGCGAGGGCGGCCATAAAGGCGGTGCGATCCAGATGGGTTTTGGCTTGCAGGCCCATCACCAACCCGTAGGCCCCCGTAATGCCAATGGCCGGAGCCCCCCGCACTTTCAGTTGTTTGATCGCCTGCCACACCTGTTCGACGGTGTGTTGGGGCTCAATGATGGTTTCGAGGGGCAGACGGGTCTGATCGATCAGATGCAGGACGGCGTTGTCCCAGGGGA
>JAQCKL010000284.1 GCA_027592485.1 Cyanobacteriota bacterium | reverse complement strand
ACAGCCCTGAGAGCGCCCGCATGCTGCTGCGAATTTGCCAACTGCGGAGCTGGACTGTTCCGGCGCTGCGAGTGATTCCGACCCCGGTACCGATCATCTTTAGCTATGGCTGGTTGCCCCGCTATACCCGGATTGTGGTGAGCCAGGGACTGCTAGATCGCTTGGAGGACGATGAGCTGGCTACCCTTTATGGCTATGAAATCAGTCACTTGGTCACCTGGACCTTACCCCTGGCATCTTTAGTAGGGTTGCTATTACAAGGGTGTTTCCAAGGGTACTGGCAGGCCGCAAAATGGGGAGATCGCCAAACGGTAACCCTGCTGACCGCCCTCGGTGCAACGGCTTCGGCCCTCTGTTATGGCCTGTACTGGCTGTTACGCAAGGTCAGCTTGCCCATGGTCCGTCAACGGGTGGCAACGGGCGATCGCTACGCAGTGGAATGGACCGGCAACCCGAATGGGTTGACCCGCGCCCTGATCAAGTCTTCCATCGCCATGGCGGAGGTGATTGCCACCACCCAGCAGACCCCCCTTTTATTAGAGAGCACGGAGCTACTCACCCCCCTGAGCTATCAAACCGTCTTTTCCATGGGCAGTCTCTATCCCGAGGCCGACCTACCCCAGTTGCTGGCATGGGATACCCAAAACCCCTATCGCCATTGGCTCAACCTCAACCACTCTCACCCGCTGTTGGGGAACCGGCTGGTCACCCTGGCCCGCTACGCTACGGGGTGGAAGCTGGAGCTGGAAATGCCCGCGATCATGGCTACCGGTATAGCCGCTAAACGTCCATCGGCTCGGTTTTATTGGGGGACCTTATTACGGCAAATTTCTCCCTATGTCGGACCCTTGTTTGGGGTGGCGATCGCCCTCGGGCTTTGGTTTATCGGTGGACTGGTGAACCCCCTAGGGTGGTGGTGGGCCAGCTGGGTATCCGGCGATCGCAGCATCCTGATTGGAGGGGCATGGTTGGGGGCTGGGATAGGAACGTTGTGGCGGATCAACACCTATTTTCCAGATATTGTGCAGTCCAATCGCCAAGAGAATCCTCGATTAGCAGCGTTATTACCAGAATCGACTGCCCTACCCACCGATAGCACCCCTCTCAAGCTCCAGGGCACCCTCATCGGCCGCCCCGGCATCGCCAACTGGCTCTGCCAGGACTTTATCCTCAAAACCCCTGACGGTTTGATCAAGCTCCACTTTCTATCAATGCTGGGGGCATTCGGCAATTTACTGATTCACCCCGGACATCCCAGTGGGTTGATCCAGCAGTCGGTGGTGATGCTGGGATGGTTTCGCCGCAGTGCCACGACTTGGATTGATGTCGATCGCTTGATTCGCCCCGGTCAACAGCCCATCCAGGCCAACCATCCCATTTGGGCTCTGGTCCTTGGCCTAGGGTTTTCCTTTTGGGGGGCTTACGTGATCGCTCAGGGATGAGTACGTTGCTGGCAGCGGTGATGGGCAAGCACCTTAATCCTGAGCTATTGCCGACCCCAGTCAAATGTGTTACATTTCTTTACAGGAAGCTGATTCACCTCAAACGTGGCAGGCACGGGTTTCAAAAATTTGGGTCTCACGGCTCCTAGCTGGGGTATAGGTATCAGGTTCTCCTACTCTCAACACAGCAAGATTGACCAGCCGGCCTTTAGATCGGCTGGTTTTTTATCTGTTAAATCCCCTGGAAAGCAATCCCCTAACGAAATGGATTGGCATGGTAATTTGGTAATTGGTTTCGAGTTTAATTGCGCCCACAAAGCGTGGTGCTGATTCCCCTTGAAGATCCCCAAGTAACTGTGTGGCCTGATCGTAAAGCCCGGTCATTGATTCACTAGAACCGTGACTTGACGTTAGGGGCAGGTTGTCACAGATGACCGATGCTACCAGTCTTGAAAGGGCCGCCATGGGTTGATAAGAGGGTGTTGACAGGCATGGGGTTGAGATTCAGTGCATTGAGCGATCGCCAGCCCACATAAAGCCTGTTCAAATCGCCCATTACTGTGTTTGTGGCCTTTCAACAGATCAAACTGCTGTTTAAGACTGTCAAGTTAGAGGTGTCTGGTTATGTCTGTACGTATTTATGTCGGCAATCTGCCTAAGGATGTAGAACGGAGCGCGTTGGAAGCCGTCTTTGCGGATCACGCTGAAGATATTGTTTCGGTCAAACTGATTTCTGACCGTAAAACTGGCAAGTGCCGGGGCTTTGGGTTTGTGACGGTTAAAACCGACGAGAAAGCCGATGCCATCGTGGAGAAGTTCACGGGGTATACCTTTGAAAGCGAAGTGATCAAGATTGAAAAAGCATTACCTCGCAGTAAGGGTAAGGAAGAGGGCAGTGCTGAAGTTACCAGTGCTCCCCGTCCTAAGGGTAAAAGTAGCAATGGCCGCAACACCGGCAAGGTCTTTAGCAGCGGTGATACAGAATCGGCTCAACCCGATCCTCGCTGGGCCCAAGATCTCGCCAAGTTGAAGGATTTGCTAGCCGCCCAACACGCCAACCCCCTAGGTTGCAATTTGTGCTGGGTTTAGTTGGGATGCGGAAACCCCAGGGGTCTAGCATTTTGAGACGATGATTGAGGGACTGGCACTGCTAGTCCTTTTTTATGGGCTTTTTTATCGGTAGAGAGGCTGTGTAGGATAGAGGCAGTTCTTTACCCATGGTGGCTCGATGACCCGTATCGCTGTGATTGACTACGACATGGGTAACCTGCATTCGGCCTGTAAAGGCTTAGAGAAAGCGGGGGCTTATCCGGTGGTAACGGATGTGGCGGCGGATCTCTTTCAAGCCGATGCGGTAGTGCTACCAGGGGTTGGCGCGTTTGATCCGGCGGTTCAACATTTGCGATCGCGGGATTTGATCCAGCCCATTCGAGATGTGATTGCCAGCGGCAAGCCGTTTTTGGGAATTTGCTTGGGGTTGCAGGTGCTGTTTGAGGCCAGTGATGAAGGTCAAGAAGCGGGTCTGGGGGTGATTCCAGGGCATATTCGTCGATTCCACCCTGAACCTGGCATCACCGTGCCCCACATGGGCTGGAACCAACTGCAACTCACCCAACCCGATGCTCCCCTCTGGGGCCAGGTGCAATCGGGGGATTGGGTCTATTTTGTCCATTCCTATTATGCTGATCCGGTAGACCCGACCGTGATTGCCGCCACCATTACCCACGGTAGCCAAACCGTAGCGGCGGCAGTTCGGCAGCGCAATTTGATGGCGGTCCAGTTCCACCCCGAAAAGTCTTCCACCACCGGGCTCCAGATCCTCAGTAATTTTGTGGCTTCTGTCGCGCCGCAACCGGTGGCAATGGCCCACTAATACAGGACGGCGTCGATGCAAGCACCGTTAACAACGGCTCAAAACCGGAATGATAGACCTTTGCATTTTTAATTCTGCGTAGCAGTACTAGTGGCCTTACGGATCTACGGCAACCGCCTTCTTAAAACCCTGCCGGGGGACAAGACCCGGCCCACAACTGGTCGGGTCCGGGAGGCGATTTTCAATATTTGTCAGGGGGCGATCGCTGGCACGCGCTGGTTGGATCTCTGTGCAGGCAATGGCTCTATGGGGGCAGAGGCCCTGTGTCGCGGAGCTGGCGCTGTTGTCGGCATTGAGCAATCGGGTCAGGCCTGCCAGGTCATCCGCCATAACTGGCAAATGGTGGCCCAGGGTGACCAGAGGCATCAGGTAATTCGTGGGGATGTCCGCACCAAGTTAGCTGGGTTAGTCGGACAACAATTTGACTACATCTATTTTGATCCGCCCTATGGCAGTGGGTTATACGGGCCAGTGCTGGGGGCGATCGCCCGATATCAGCTCTTGCACCCTAATGGCACATTGATTGTGGAGCACAGCCCTGACCAATGGCAGGCCACTGATCTGCCTGGGCTAATGCTGTTTCGCCAGAAAGCCTATGGCCATACCCACCTCGCGTTTTATACGCTGTAGCAATCGCCAGTCCGGTTAGGAGAAAACTGCTATGGAAACCTAGCACCAGGGGGAATAGGCTTGAAGCGAATGGCTCAAAACAGAACCTACGGCGAGGGGCGATCGATCTCATACCCTGGGGCTATGGTCGCGATTGACACCACAGGAGAGGCGATCGCCATGATTGCAGTCAGTGATAAATCACCGCTCTCATTCAATGAGTTCATCGGTTGGTATCCCGAGAATTCAGAGCGTCGCTACGAATTAAGACGAGGGGTGATTACCGAAATATTTACGGTTTGTACTTTGCTGGATGGGGAATATGAAATGCAGCCATTCCGGGGCAATGACCGTATTCTGTCCTCGAATTTTCCAGAGTTGCAATTGACGGTTAATCACGCTTTTAATCCCGGCGTGTAGCTGCTGAGTTGGGGATGCGACAGCAAAACCTAACAATGGCGAAGTTGATCAAGGTTGTGGTGTTGGGTTTCACTCGTCAACCCCATCTACCGGGAGGCGCGATGGCCCCGAGGGCCGGTCTTTGAACATCGCACTACAGTAACGGGAGATCGCACTATTTAAGCACTCCGGTAACGGCATTGGCTATAGGTGTTGCACCTCCACTCCATACTGCATGCCATGTTTGGGTAGGCTTCGATGCCGGACCATACATGGCAAAATAAAAAATATTGTCACTATCTTTCAATGTGGAATCCTCACCACTTCTCGCGTAATTTTCCATCGTTATGTTATTACCTGCTGATGTGGCCACTACAGCTCCGGCATGGTTGCCCCACCCAGTTCGTTTTCTGCCTCCTCGCACAGTGGCATCATTGGCCAGCAAATCAGTATCGGTAGCACCAGTATCATCTAATAACCAGTTCGTAATTCCAGTTGCGCCAGGGTTTCCTACAGATTCGCTAATGTAGGACTCACCTACTTTGGGACTGGCGAATTCATTCACCCCAAGTTTTTTTGCAATTTTCGCCGCAGCCACAGGATGTTGGTTAACAAATACCCCATATGCTTGGGCAATGACATCTTGATTTATTGCCCCATTTTTTCTTTTACCATTCTTGGTCATTGCATCTGCAACTATAGCGGCCCATTGAATGGCATCCGTAGTGGTAAGAGCCCCTAATTTTTTTATCTTGACATTTAGTGTTGCTGTATTCCCATATTTTTTATTCATAATTGCCTCAGCAACCGCAATGCAAGTGGCCTCAACCTGTACAGCATTTCCATGTTTCTGACCACCTAAGGAAGGTGCAACTTTTTTACTTGTGCTTTTCTTCCCTGCATCCGGGTTCAGGACTGGTTCGATGGCATCCAGCGTATGCACCTTACCTTTAGCATCGGTAACCGTAATGGCTGATGCAGTTGCCACTTGCAAAATATATTTTGATCCTTTTTTCAATAAAATTTTGTTGCTACTATCGATGACTCCAGACTGGGCAAAAAAGATCTTTGCCTGACGGTCACCATTAGTATTTTCTATGGCTAATTTTCCGTCCTCGCTGATTTTCAAGCTATTTGCTGCTGTCGGGTCTGACCCCGAAGTTGCAAGTGCTGTATGAGTGGGATCTAACGGATCCCTAAAACTATTGTCTGCTTGCCTGTCTTGGCCTTCAGAAACTGTATGGCTAACAGAATTATTCGCTGCGCCTAAAAAATATCCTTGAACCACCTCAGAATTGGTAATAGAACCTAACTGGTTATGGGAAATATTTTGGCTGGAAGTATTGACTGCTGTAGCCCCCATCAAGTCGTTACTATCCTGACTCATGCGCTGCCCCAGCCTTCTATCCTGCTGCACCACATGGGTCAGTTCATGGGCAATCAGCTCCTGCCCCCCTCGACTCCCCGGCTCATAAGCTCCCTGGCGGAAAAATACATCCTGACCGGTGGTAAATGCCTTCGCCTGAATCGACTGATTCAACTGATCTGACTGGGCATCGGTATGCACCTTGACGCCACTAAAATCCGCCCTCATCGCCTGCCCCATCTGCGCCTGCAAACTCGGGTCTAAGGCTTGCCCGCCTCCCTTTGCCCCCTGTAGCGCTGCCTCAAAATCACCCGCTACCGCACCGCCTTCCTGCCCCACCCGTTGCAGTGTCGGCTTCATTTGTAGCTCTTCTTCCTCCGGCATCTCCTCCCGCTGGATGCTCTCGGGTTTCATTTGTAGCTCTTCTTCCTCAGGCATCTCCTCTCGCTGGATAGCCTCAGGTTTCATCTGGAGTTCTTCTTCCTCCGGCATCTCCTCTCGCTGGATGCCCTTGTTGCTGATCGATCTGTGCAGGGCCTCACCCTCGTTCGTAGAC
>JAQCKL010000283.1 GCA_027592485.1 Cyanobacteriota bacterium | reverse complement strand
GCACTCACCGGAGATGGGAAATGCTTCTAGCTTATGTCTTAATGCAATTGGCGACTGCTATAAATGGGCCTCATCGTTGCATTATCCCACAGGCAGCGCTATAGTTTGATTGTTCGATTTTTTCGAACAATTGATTTCGCTTCATTCATTCTCTACCCCGATTAAACGGAGGGTTTTGCTATGTCCGCCGTTGCCGAAATTACCCAAGCAACCTTTGACATCGATGTTCTGCAGAGTGATCTGCCCGTGTTGGTTGACTTCTGGGCACCGTAGTGTGGCCCCTGTCGGCTCGTGGCTGGGGTCGTTGATGACATCGCCCAAGCCTATAGCGATCGCGCCAAAGTGGTGAAAATCAATGTAGACGATCACGCGGAAGTCGCCTCTCAATACAGCGTTCGCAGCATTCCGACCCTAATTGTCTTCAAAGGGGGGCAGGAAGTCGATCTCATCACCGGTGCCGTCCCCAAAACCACCTTGGCCCACACCCTGGATCAGTATCTGACCTAACCGCTTCAGCCTGTCCCATTCTCTTGGAAAAACCGATGACCGTTGCTACCGCCACCAAAAACCTATTCACCCCCCTACAACTGGGGCCATATCAGTTGCCCAACCGGATTGTGATGGCCCCCCTCACCCGCAATCGTGCTGGAGCAGGGAATGTGCCGTTGCCGATGCATGCCACCTATTACCGTCAGCGGGCCTCTGCCGGGCTGATCATCACCGAAGCCACCTACACCGATCCCCAAGGCATTGGTTACCCCCATACCCCCGGCATCCATTCCCCAGAGCAGGTGGCGGCATGGCGGCAGGTGACGGACGCAGTTCACCAGCAGGGGGGCCGAATCTTTGTGCAACTATGGCACGTGGGGCGGGTATCCCATCCCTCGTTCCATAATGGTGCCCTGCCCGTGGCACCCAGCGCGATCGCCCCCACCGGAGCGGCCATGACCGATACAGGGATGCAGCCGTTTGTAACCCCTCGCGCCCTAGACCCCGCCGAAATTCCCGCCATTATTGCAGGGTTTCGCCAGGGGGCTCAGAATGCTCTAGAAGCAGGGTTTGACGGGGTCGAAGTCCATGGGGCCAACGGCTATCTGCTGGATCAATTTTTGCGAGATGGCACCAATCAGCGCACCGATGCCTATGGGGGATCCATAGAAAACCGGGCTCGCCTGCTGCTAGAGGTGACCCAGGCCATCATCGACGTTTGGGGCAGCGATCGCGTCGGTGTGCGGCTCTCTCCCAGTAGCACCTTTAACGACATGGCCGACACCGATCCCCGCGCCACTTTTGGTCATGCCATCCAAGCCTTGGCCCCGTTGAACTTAGCCTATTTGCACCTACTGGAACCCAGTGAATCCGATCTGCGCCATGGGGGCATCGCCATTCCCACCCAGGACTTCCGCTCCCTCTATCCCGGCACGCTCATTGTGAATTGGGACTACGACAAAGCCAAGGGGAACGCCGCGATCGCCACCGGAGCCGCTGATCTGGTGTCCTACGGCAAGCTGTTCATCGCCAATCCAGACTTACCCCAACGGTTCCAGCTAGATGCCCCATTGACAGAGCCCGATCCCGCCACTTTTTATGGCGGTGATGAGCGGGGCTACACCGACTACCCGGTCTGGTCAGAACTGGATCAGTCACCTTAGGCCCCCTCTAGTCCCCCCATGCTGAACCCAAACCAATCGCAGTCACCCATCCGGTTAGGGCAAGACTGCCAGCCCCTTTACTGGGGGACAAGGCATCAACCAGATATTCAAGGTCCTCAGCCAACGAACCACATCCAGAGTCCCCACTGCCACCAAAACCGATGGCCTTTAGGGGGGGGTGATTTTGATAGGCTGACACCAGGCACATTTGCCGGTAGGGATCGTTAGGGATGGGTATGGCCGTCAAGATTCAACAGTTTGCTCGCTGGAAACAGGCGCAGCGGCCCATTGCCGTCCTGACCGCATGGGATCTGACCTCAGCCCACATTGCCGATCAAGCTGGGGCCGATATGGTCTTGGTCGGCGATTCTCTGGCCATGGTCACCCTGGGCTATGACACCACCCTGCCCCTGACCCTAGACGAGATGCTGCACCATGCTCGGGCGGTACGACGGGGGGTGACCGATGCCCTGCTGGTGATGGACCTGCCCTTTATGAGTTACCAAACCAATCGCGCCGATGCCCTCCGGGCCGCAGGTCGGGCCATCAAAGAAACCGGTGCCCAGGCCGTCAAGGTGGAAGGGGGGTATACAGCGATGGCTGAAACGATCCAGACGCTGGTGCAGGTGGGGATCCCAGTGATGGGCCATGTGGGCTTGACCCCCCAATCGGTTAACACCATGGGCGGATTCCGCCAGCAGGGCAGATCGCCAGAAGCGGCTAATCGCATTCTGCAAGAGGCGATCGCCATCGACCAAGCTGGGGCCTTTGCCATCGTCCTTGAGCACATCCCCGCCGATCTCGCAAAAACCATTACCGAGAAGCTGACGATCCCCACCATTGGCATTGGGGCCGGTCCCCACTGCGACGGCCAGGTTCTGGTCACCGCCGATGTGCTAGGGCTGTCGTCCTGGCAGCCCCCCTTCGCCAAGCAATACGCCAACCTGCGCGAGCAGGGGATTAATGCGGCCCAACAGTTTTGTGAAGAAGTCCGATCTCGCCAATTCCCCCCCTCCTAGACCCTGGCGGCATCAGTGCCAACCCGATTGCAAATGGCAGGGGCAGAGGAGCATCAGGGGCAGAGGAGCATCAGGGGAAAGGGATTTACACCGTTAATAGGCCAACGCCACTCTCCCAAGACTGCCATCACCCCGCCACGCCATCACCCCATCACCTCATCATCCCCCCACTCTTCTCGGGC
This sequence comes from Cyanobacteriota bacterium, assembly GCA_027592485.1. GTDB lineage: Bacteria > Cyanobacteriota > Cyanobacteriia > Phormidesmidales > Phormidesmidaceae > PCC-6406. The sequence goes on along the minus strand of JAQCKL010000283.1, from coordinate 3,401 downwards.
GTCGGTATTGGCAGTCATAATCCGCTGCCGTAGCATTGCCCAATCAACGGTGCTGGCGGGCCAGTCGCCTCGGAGTTGTCCCTGCTCTAAAAACAGCACGCGATCGCAAAACTGTTCGATCCATTCCAGTTGATGGTTACTCATCAAGACGGTGAGTCCCCGCTGCCGCACCTGCTCCGCCACCCGTCCCAGGATGTGGGTGGCGCTACCCACATCCTGGGACGAGGTTGGTTCATCCAGCAGCAACACTGTGGGTTCCATTAACAACGCCCGAGCGATCGCGACCCGTTGCCGTTGCCCCCCCGACAACTCCAGCTCCGAGCGCCCCAACCACTCTGTCGGAATCTGACACTGGGCAATCCAATGGCGGACCCGTTGCGTCACCTGGGCCGGATTGATGTCTTGGAGTTGTAGGGGATAAGCCAAGGCTGCCTGCACCGTCATCCCTAGTAGACGAGAGTCCTGGGCCATCAGTACGACCTGCTGCCGCAGTTGGGTGATCGGTCTGGTCTCTAGGGATTGCCCCTGCAAAAATAATTGCCCTGAGGTCGGGGACTGCAATCGATTTAGCAGGCGAAAGAGAGACGTTTTCCCCGCTCCTGTCGGACCCACCACCCCCACAAATTCCCCTGGCTGTATCCCGAGGGAGAGGGGACCTAAAATCACGGTACCCCCCAGCCCTCCCCTGAGGCTGACCTGTTCTAACTGCAACATGGCTGAATTGCCCCTATCCAAGATGAGCAGCGGCCCATAGCACCCAGCCATCGACCCCCAGCAATAAAACCGCGCAACCCAGCAAAATCAGATACATCCAAGGTTGAGCCAAGGGCTTGACATCCTGGAGGTCGATATCGGTATGGGCCTGGATGTATCGGGTCAACTGAGCAAATCCACTCACCCGCATCGGCAATAGATAGGCTTGCTGATCATCCCCCACCAAGTAGTAGACCAAGCCCCCTTGTCCCGTAGAGCGAGGCTTTAGCGCCGTAATTCGCTGCCAGGGCAAGGTCCAGCCCCGGCGCAGAACCCATCGAATCCAGAAGGGATACCCCACGTGAATGCCGTCAGCATCCACCTGTACCTGCTCACTCAATGCGCCATACAGGCCCAGCCCGCCAACTCCCATCGCTGCCCACAGAAAGGGACTGGGCAGCGGAGCGGCCGTGGCTGCGGCCAGGAAGGGCAGAGGCAGCGTTAAGGCAATATAAAACGTCAGTAGCGTGATTCGAATCAGAGGGGCGATCGCAAACGTTCTCGGCGTCGATACAGACTCTGTTTGCAAAGATTGGAAATTAACCATGGGGTAAATATTTTTGAACCACTTGCCAACCCGAAAGGGTAACGAGGGCAAAACCGATACCCAAGCTACCATTCACCCCCCAGTGCAGGGGTCGCGCCCAAGGGCGACGGGGATGGATGCGGCTACCACTCCAGGCCGATATCCCCACCAATGCCACCACCACAATCCCTGCCAATAAATGAAGGGAATGGCCCAATGAGCCATATTCACCCAAGGTGCCGATGATCCCCACCGTGAGCAACAGCAGCACCAAGCTCACCAGGCTACTGCCCAAGCCAATATGGAGCCACCGCACCCAGCGGTGTTGAGGCTGCTGCCCTAGACGACGAGATAATAGCCAGCTACCACTGAGTAAAAGACAAAAATAGGCCGACAGGGCAAGCCCCATCGACCAAGCGGCAATGCGCCACAACCATATAAATGAAGGTAAATCCATCAGGAAAACATTAAGACCTGACTCCAGATTAACCGACTAGACTGCTGAACTAGGCCAGATCAACTTTACGCGACGGCGACGACCTCCAAGGGCGAGGCCAGAGGCACTGCATCGGAGGGGGATAGCGATGCCGCTGCCGCCGCATCCAACCCTAGACTATGGCAAGGGATCGTATCAGACAGAATCGAGCTGGCCATCATGCCCGTGTGAATCTCTAATTGAGCCTCACCCAAAGCCTCAAAAATCAACCTCTGCCCAGGGAAAACCACCCGCTCAAAATACCAGTTGGGCACGTTAGTGATGCGAGCCACCTGGATCTTACTAGTGGCATTAACGTAACAACAGAGGAGGGGCTCAGACTTATTAGAGGGAAGAGAGTCAAGTATTTGAGACATGATTTTTTATGAGGGCGAGTCACGAATGAACTTCCTCTAAAAAGCTAACACTGAGCGATCCCAGTTGGTTGTAAAGACGACTACCAACCCCGCACATCCCCTCATAGAACTCTATATTGCGAAACAATTCGCAACAAGCATGAGGTCATCGGTGTTTTCGACAATTACCCTAAAATCACCCTTGACGCGCCTCTCTGGCTAAGTTAAGCCAAGATTCCACTCATTTGCCAACGAGTTAAATTCTTCAAAAACAATTAAAAAACCTTAATCTTGCCATAAACCATACCATGCAATGCATGGGGTGGTTAAGCCCTGGCAACAATAGCGGTTGAAATGGGCGCACCGCCAGATTTAGGTGCAACAAAATGAGAAGTGTTAGGATTGAACGTAAAGATACGTGAATCTCGTGATGGTTTCCCAGTTGGGTAAATCTACTTAGCGCATGAGTAGAGGGCCTGATGGCTCGGGTAACTTTGTGATTGGGATCGATCTATTCAAAACTGTTAAAAGGTTTGCATGTTATGGCCGATCGCCTGCTCTACGTTCGCCTCCCCTGCAACCCCATTTTCCCAATTGGGGTGGTTTACTTAGCCGACCATATCCATAAGATTTTTCCCTCAGCAGAGCAGAAAATCTTTGATTTGGGGACAGTGCCCCCCCTCGAATACGACCAGGCCCTCAGGCGATGCATCCAGGATTTCAAGCCCACAATCCTGGTATTTTCCTGGCGCGACATCCAGATTTATGCCCCTGTGGGGGGGCGGGGCGGTAACCCGCTGCAAAATGCCTTTGAGTTTTACTACGCTCGCAATCCCCTGGTGAAGCTGCGAGGTGCTTTGGGTGGGGTCCGGATGGTGGCCGCTTATATGACAGAGTTACGCCGCAATTTAGGGCTGATTCGGCGGGGTTTACGGCTCGCTAAACGATTCGAGCCATCCGTGCAAGCGGTGGTAGGGGGAGGGGCGGTCAGCGTCTTTTATGAGCAATTGGCGAAAGATCTACCCAAGGGCACCATCGTCTCCGTGGGAGAAGGGGAAGTCCTGTTGGAACGGTTGCTGAAGCAAGCGGATTTTGCCGATCAGCGCTGCTATGTGGTGGGGAACACAGAACCGCGATCTCGCCTGATTCACGAAGCCCCAGCCCCGGTCGAAAAAAGTGCTTGCAATTACGATTATATTGCGCGGATCTGGCCCGAATTTGACTACTACCTGCAGGAAAACGACTTTTATGTCGGGGTGCAAACCAAGCGCGGCTGCCCCCACAACTGTTG
>JAQCKL010000282.1 GCA_027592485.1 Cyanobacteriota bacterium | reverse complement strand
AGGCACGTTTGCCGGAGTGATTGAGAAGATCCCTTATCTCAAATCCCTGGGGATCACTGCTGTAGAGTTACTCCCTATCCATGAATTTGATGAACATGATGCACCGCCAAGCCTGAGTAACTATTGGGGCTATAGCCCCCTGGCCTTTTTTGCCCCCCACCGCCGCTATAGTTCCCGCCAGGATCCAGCGGGGCCGGTGACTGAGTTTCGAGACATGGTTAAGGCCCTGCATCGAGCCGGAATTGAGGTGATCCTGGATGTGGTGTTTAACCATACCGCTGAGGGGGATGAGCAAGGGCCAACCCTATCCTTTCGCGGGTTAGACAACCTCAACTATTACATTCTTGATCAGGAGAGCCCCGCCCGCTATGCCAACTACAGCGGTTGTGGCAATACGGTTAAGGCCAATCACACCGTGGTGGGGCGGCTGATTCTCGATTGCCTGCGCCACTGGGTTTCAGAACTACATGTGGATGGGTTCCGATTTGATCTGGCGTCGGTGATGGCGCGAGATAAGCAAGGCGAACCCCTGGCGGATCCACCGATTTTGTGGAGCATTGAGTCGGACCCGATTTTGGCCCGTACCAAGTTAATTGCCGAAGCCTGGGATGCGGCAGGCCTCTATCAGGTGGGTTCCTTTATTGGCGATCGCTTTGCCGAGTGGAATGGTCCCTTTCGCGATGATGTGCGCCAGTTCGTTCAGGGTAAACCGGGCAGTGTCGGCCATCTCGCCGCTCGGATTCTGGGCAGTCCCGACATTTTTGCCGACCCCGATCGCGAAACCAATCGCAGCATCAACTTTGTCACCTGCCACGATGGCTTTACCCTCAACGATGTGGTGTCCTATAACCACAAGCACAACGAGGCCAATAATGAGGGCAACCGTGACGGCAGCGACGCCAATTTCAGCTGGAACTGTGGGGTCGAAGGCCCGACCGATGACCCCGCTGTCCTGGCCCTCCGGCAACAGCAGGCTAAAAATCTAGTCACGATCCTGTTAATGGCCCAGGGCACCCCGATGGTGTTGATGGGGGATGAGGTGCGCCGCAGCCAACAGGGCAACAACAATGCCTATTGCCAAGATGGGGAACTGACTTGGCTGGACTGGCGGGAATTGGACCACCAGCAGGGGTTGTGGCGGTTTACCCAGGCGGAGATCGCCCTGGTCCAAAATCTCAAGCTCTTTCAACAAACCAACTGGCTCACCGTTGCCGACCACTTTGTGAGTGGCCCCCATCTCATCTGGCATGGGGTCAAGCTCTATGAGCCGGACTGGAGCGACGACTCCCACAGTCTGGCCTTTACGCTGCATCATCCGGCGGCGGGGGAAGATCTGCACGTCATCCTGAACGCCTATTGGGAACCCTTGGGGTTTGACTTGCCGCCCTTACCGGTCCACACCCGGTGGCACCGGATTATCGATACGTCGCTGCCCAGTCCGGAGGATATTGTCCCTCCGGCAGAGAGCACCGCTGTAGAGGGGAATCGGTATTTCGCCACGGCCCGCAGTTCGGTGGTGCTGATGGCCCTAGCCACCGATTCCTAATCGTCCAGACCCGTTACCGGGTGAGCATAATGGTTGAATGGTGGAGACAAAAATGCATCACGGCTTTAGCCGAGGCGCTTTTGGGGGCCAATTCATCGTTTGATGGACCCATTACGGACCCATTACGGCCCCATTGCCCACCACGCCCAGGACCGTTACTGTAGCGGCAAGGCTTTTGTATCGCTAAGACTGTGCGTCATGAGAGACGCCAAAGGAGCCCCATGTCTGAGGTCGCTGTTCCCACTGAATCCCCCGCCCCTGCTCCGGATCTAGAAGCCTTCTGGATGCCCTTTACCGCCAACCAGCAATTTAAGACCAACCCTCGGATGCTGGTGGCGGCGGCGGGCATGTATTACACCGCCAACGACGGGCGCAAAATTTTAGATGGCACGGCGGGGCTGTGGTGTGTCAATGTCGGCCATGGTCGGCGGGAGATTGCTGAGGCGGTGCACCAGCAGTTGCTACAGCTCGATTATGCCTCCTCCTTTCAGATGGGCCATGGGGGAGCCTTTCAATTCGCCGAGCGGCTAGTGAAATTGCTCCCCGGTGACTTGAACCATGTCTTTTTCACCAACTCCGGCTCTGAGGCGGTGGATACGGCCTTGAAGTTGGCGATCGCCTACCACGCCCTCGGGGGTGAACCCAGCCGTCAGCGCTTTGTGGGTCGGGAGCGGGCCTACCACGGGGTGAATCTGGGGGGCATTGCGGTGGGGGGCATTGCCAGCAACCGGCGATTTTTTAGCGCATTGACCCCTGGGGTCGATCACCTCGGCCATACCCACAACCTAGAGCACAATGCCTTTAGTCGGGGGCAACCTCAGTGGGGAGCGTCCTTGGCGGACGAGCTGGAGGCGGTGGTGGCCAAGCGCGGCGCTGAAACCATCGCGGCGGTGATTGTGGAGCCCATCTACGGGGCGACGGGGGTGCTGGTGCCGCCGGTGGGCTACTTGCAGCGGTTGAGGGAGATTTGCGATCGCCACGGCATCCTACTCATTTTTGATGAGGTGATTACGGGCTTTGGGCGGCTGGGGGTGCCCTTTGCCGCCGAATACTTTGGGGTGATGCCGGATATCATCACCGCCGCCAAAGGCATCACCAACGGCAATATCCCCATGGGGGCGGTGTTTGTGCGCCAGGGCATCTATGACCGGTTTATGGAGGCCAGCGGCATTGAATTTGCCCACGGCTATACCTACTCGGGCCATCCCGTCGCCTGTGCCGCTGGCCTCGCCACCCTTGATATCTATGAGGCGGAAGGGCTGTTTAACCGGGTCCAAACCCTTGCGGCTCCCTGGGAAGCTGCTGCCCACAGCCTGAAGGGGGCTCGCCATGTCATTGATGTGCGTAACCTGGGGCTGCTGGCGGGCATTGAGCTAGAGCCCACTGAGAAGCCCGGTGCCCGAGGATTTGAGGTGTTTTTGCGCTGTTTTGAGCAGGGTTTGTTTGTGCGGGCGGCGGGGGACACCATTGCCCTGTCGCCACCGCTGATTATCGAGCCGTCGCAAATCGACCAGATCTTTAGCACCCTGGCCAATGTCCTCAACCAGCTCTAAGGCTAGCCGTGGCCGCTCTACACCCCCTCTACCCTCAGATGCGTTCCAGCAATTCATTCACCAGGGTGAAGCCTTCGTGGTGGACCTCGAACCGAATCATGTCGGGGTCTGAATAGCGAAAGGTGATGGTGTAGGTGAGATTGCCATCGGTGAACCGATATTGGGGCCTGCTGCTGGTGCCCACCACATCAAAATCAATCAGTTGCATGGAGGTGCCGTCCTGGAGATTGATGCCTCTGTAAAGATAGGCGGCGGGCTCCCAGTGAAAGAATTCAATGTCCCAGTTGTCGTTGGCAAAGATGCCTTGGATGGAAAAATTGCCGTGATCTAAGGGGCAGGTATTCACCTCCTCAAAGCCATAGCCTTGGCTACCGGTCTCAACGGTGTAAGCCTGACAGGGCACCTCCTGAGATGACGCCTCCCACGCCACCGATAACGCTAGGGGCAGCGATAGTGCCGCCGCGATGATGGGCTTTATTTTGAATGCCATGGCTCTATGGGGTGACCTGCTGCTGATACAAATCTCTGGTCTTAGCGAACTGGGTTAATCCCCCGCTGTCGCCGCCCCCTTTTTAAGGGGGCTCTTCCCAAACCGTACTGGGCTGCCCCCTTAGCAAGGGGGTTGGGGGGATTAAACCCTGGCAACTCCCCAACAAAGGACTTGTGTATAAGCGGTAGCTGGGGCGATTTCTGATCAGCCTCTTCATGAGCCGGTGGGTTGATTCCAGATTGGGGTTGGGGCTAAGGGGACTTGATCGCGAAGCCGCCCGAGTTTGCACAATCTCCAGCAGCGTCAGCATAATCAGACAAAGGCCCCGTGTGATTGCCCGGTGCTGTCCGGAAACGCAACCTTCCTTGTCGAAAAGTTGGCTGTCGGGCAATGGATAAATCGTTACCCCAGAGAACGCCCCCATGGCTGGACCGATCTTCATTTCCCACACCTCCAGAAACGATGATGTGGTCAAAAGGCTGCGGGAGCTACTAGAAGCCCACGGTCAGCAGACCTGGGTGGATTCTCGTGAGCTGACGGGGGGCGATGCCCTCAGCCCCACCATCGAAGCGGCCATTCGGGGGGCGCGGCACTTTTTGGTGGTGCTCAGTATTGAGGCCCTGAGTTCTACCTGGGTGCAGCGAGAGGTGAAGCTGGCCTTGGAAGTGGCGGCGCAGCGGCGGGCGGAGGGCTACAAGGTGATCTCCGTGGTGCTGCCGGGGGTGGAGCCAGGGATTCTCAAGCTGCTGTTTCCAGAGGAACCCATCCACATTTTTGTCCAAGACACCCCGAACGGCCTCAACGAAGTCATCCCCGATATCGCTGCGGCCTTGGGGCTGCAGCTACCCGCCGATTGGCAGCGGAGTCAAACCGTGGCGGTAGAGCCGGTGGCGGAGCTGCTGCTGAACCTCACCGATCCGCACATTCAGGAACAGGATGGCATCCGCCGGGCCACCGCCACCGCCGAACTCACCTACGTCCCCGCCGACCATAGCCGCACCCTTGCCAGTCGCCGCTACCGCTTCACGGCACCGCTGGGACCGGTGGAGCTAGGGGAGATTCGCTGGTACATCGAGCAGTATTACCAATGGCCGACGGGGGTGTTTAAGACCCGTGCCCAAAAGACCGAGGCGGCGCTACCCCAGTGGGGGGAGGCGCTATTCACCGCCGCCATGGGGGGCGAGTCCGCCAGGGAACCGCTGGCAGAATGGCGGCGAGCCACGGGCAGTCGGCGCTTTTCGGTGCAGGTGGATGGGGAACCGCTGGAGGGCACCGCTGAGGATGAGGCGGTGCTGTTGCGGGAGGCGGCTAGCGATTTGCTGTCGCTGCCCTGGGAGATTTTGCACGATGGCACCGGCTACCTCTCCCAGGGGGCCAATGGCACCCGGGTGCGCCGCCGCCTGATCAACCGTAAGCCCACCACCACCCTGGAGGCGGATTTACCGATTCGGGTGCTGCTGATCAGCCCTCGGCCCGAGGTGGATGGGCAGGGCCATCCGGTGGGCTATATCGACCATCGGGTCAGCGGTCAGGCCCTGGTGCAGGCGGTGGAAAACCTGGGGTCAGAGCTGGTGAAGGTGGATATTTTGCAGCCGCCCACCTTTACGGCGATGACGGCGGCGCTGCAACGGGCCAGGGCCGAAAATGACCCCTACGAGATTGTCCATTTTGATGGCCATGGGGTGTATGACCGCCAGGTGGGGCTGGGGGCCTTGTGCTTTGAGGACCCGCAGGATAGCGACAAGCTGGGGCAACGGCTGTTGCAACTGATCCATGCCCCTGAGCTAGCGGCGGAACTGAAGCATTACGGCGTGCCGCTGATGTATCTGGATGCCTGCCAAACCGCCCAGGCCACCGCAGACCCGAAAGCCTCGGTGGCGGCGAAGCTGCTGGAGGAGGGGGTGGGCTCGGTGGTGGCCATGGGCCACTCGGTCCTGGTGGAAACGGCCCGGCGGTTTGTGGAGCCCTTTTACAAGACCCTGGCGGAGGGTAAACGGGTGGGGGATGCGATGCTGGCGGGTCAAGTCGCCCTCTACGGTGACCCCCACCGTGGCCAAAAAATCGGCGCGGGGGAGCTGCGCTTGCAGGACTGGTTTGTGCCGGTGCTGTACCAGGATGAGGCGGACCCGCAACTGTTTACGGTGACGGTGGGGGAAGCGGCGGCGCGGATGGCGAAGACGCGGCGGGAAAAACAGTTGGGGAAGCTACCCGCCCCACCGGACCATGACTTTGTGGGCCGCAGCCGAACGTTGCTGCATCTGGAGCGACTGCTGGCCCAGGAACCCTACGCGGTGATTCGCGGCGGTGGGGGGATGGGCAAGACCGCCCTAGGGACGGAGCTGGCCCGGTGGCTGGTGCGATCGCACCGGTTTGACCGGGCGGCGTTTGTGAGTGTCGAGCCGCAGAATGTGCAGGATGTGGCGGGGGTGCTGGATAGCATCGCTCGCCAACTGGTGGGCGACCACTACACCGTGGCCCAGTACGGCAGTGACCTAGACCAGGCATTGCTGCCGGTGGAGCGGGCATTGCGGGACTTTGCCACGGTCATTGTGATCGACAATATGGAGAGCGTCTTGCCCGACAGTGAGGGCAACAACCCGGCGGGGGTGGCGGATGTGACCCAGCTACTGGGGCTCTGTCAGCGGCTATTGGCGGCGGCGGATCGCGGTCGGCTG
>JAQCKL010000281.1 GCA_027592485.1 Cyanobacteriota bacterium | reverse complement strand
TCGCATCATGGTGCGGCGACTCGCGTAGCGATTTTGACACCGAATAACTTTTCAAACATCCTCTAAAGCCTTCGATCAGAACTCATCTGCTGAGGTAGTTTCTTTGTTTTGTGGTAACATCCCTGATTGAAACAGTAGTTCTTGTGGCGGAGTGGCTTTATTTAAGCGGGTTTTGATCGGATTGTTCCATGGTTCATGATTTTCATGCCTTATTTAGATGATCCAAATTCAAATAACTTCCATATAATAGGAACTACTAATTTCGGAATTCACCGCTATTCATGTAAAGGTGAAGGTTGTCTTTCAAAGACACCGAATGTATCTCTGATACACCTGTCTTAGCGGCTTCCATGTTCCTTTTGACAGTTACCCAAATCTATCTAGCGACCGTAGCAACGAGGTTTTTTCCCTAATGGCAAATACAAAAGAGGCTCCTTTAACCGGTAAAGCCTTGCTTCAACGGGTTAAGGAGCTGTCTGCTCTAACCAAGCGAGAAACGGCTAAGGAATGTGGTTACTTCACCATTACCAAAGAAGGACAGCCCAGGGTTAATTTGACGGGTTTTTATGATGCCCTGCTTGAAGCCCGTGGCATTACCCTTGAGCCCGACAAGGGCAAGGATGGCCGGGGCCGCGAACCGACGTATCGAGTCAGTGTCCATAAGAACGGCCAGATCGTAATTGGTGCCACCTACACCCAAGAAATGGGCCTGAAGTCAGGGGATGAATTTGAGATCAAGCTGGGCTATAAGCACATTCATCTCATTCAGCTCGATGATGACAGCAAGGAATCAGGGGAAGATTAATCTTCCAGCCAGCTCATTCAGGGGATATTTTGATCCTGAGGGTTGGTCAAATTCTGAAAATGCTTTCCCCCTCTGGAGTTCTTGGATTTCAGAGGGTTGCAAAGGGTGACTATTATTAGACTTCTTGTCGTAGGGCAATTTGTTCCATTTCGGGTGCTTGTAGAGGCCCTGGGGCAAATTGCCCTATTTTTATTGGTCTGGATATTGCTGTGGCTACCGATCGCCATCCCCCTAGCCTTAAAGCTGCAATGGCGGCCCTTTCAAGCCTCTACCCCCGCCCAAAAGCTACCGCTACTCATTCCGCTGTATTTGCTGGCTCCGATCCTGTTGGGGTTTGCGGTTTGGCGATCGCCCCTCCCCTGGTCTGCCTATGGTTGGACGGGGCTCCATTCCTGCCTGATCGCGGTGCCTTTGGGGCTAGCGATCTCGGTGGCCGGACTGACCCTCGTCTCTGTTATTCGAGCCCAGTTGGGCTGGGTGGCTTGGGCTCCCCCAGAGCAAGGGGATGGGGGGATGGGGTGGCAGACCGGTGCCACGGTGCTGGGATTGCTGGTGCTGGGTCTAGGCTTAGGCGGGGTCGAAGAATGGGTGTTTCGAGGCTGGATGCAAACCCAGTTGCAAGTTGGCTTGGGCGTTTGGGGCGCGGCGGCGATCGCTAGTACGATTTTCGCCCTGGCCCATCTACTGTGGGACGGGCCGGTGGGCTGGTGGCAGCAGCCTGGTTTGTGGCTGCTGGGGTTTGTTTTAGTCATGGCCCGCTGGGTCGATCAGGGTTCCATTGGCTTGGCCTGGGGTCTCCATTCCGGTTGGATTTGGGGATTAGCCTGCCTGGATGCGGTGTTTGGGGCGACCCCCACCGGACAAGGGCCGCGCTGGCTGGTGGGCCGAGACCAGCAACCCCTCACTGGCCTGCTGGATATGGGGCTGCTGGTGGGGACGGGCCTACTGGTGATCGGGCTCTGGCCCAAGGTGTTAAACCTGCTCTAGAACAGGTCTGACCTTGGCGTTAATCGGATCAACGTCACCGGGTTGAGGGGACTCCACCGGGTCAAAGGCCCCACCGCCGTGGCTCGGGAAAGATTCACCTGATACCCCTGAAAATGCCATGGGGGATGCTGGCTCAGCCATTGGGTGATTTCGGCTTGGTTTTCGAGGGTGGCGATCGCCAAAATCATTTGCCCCCCAGACTTCAGCCGATTGCTACAGACATCAAGAATCGCCGTCAAAGCACCGCTGCTGCCGCCGATAAAGATGCGGTTAGGGTCAGGTAAGGGGGCCAGCACCGCTGGAGCTTTGCCGGGAATGGCTTGCACGGTTGTTGTCCCAAACCGCTCAGCATTGCGGCGAATCAGTTCAATCCCCATGGCGGTTTGCTCGATCGCGTACACCTGCCCCCCAGGACAGAGCCGCTCCGCTTCAATGCTGACACTGCCGGTGCCCGCGCCAATGTCCCAGAGCACCTGACCGGGTTGAAAGGCCAATTCCCCTAAAATCAACAGCCGCACTTCCCGCTTCGTCATCAACCCTGGGCGATCGGGGAAACTCAAAAACAAATGATCGGGAATCCCGAAGGGGGGCAGACGCTCGGGCAATGGGGGCGCGGCTTGCCCCTGGAGGATCACCACATTTAAGGGGGCAAAGGTCGTGGCTTGGGCCGCGGCCAAAGACCAGGGTTGGACCCGCTCACCCTCGCTGCCCAGGTTTTCACACACCCACAGTTGATAGGTCAGGGGGAGAGCCAGATCACTGATCAGGCGGGCGATCGCCCCTGGGGTATGGGTAGGGTCCGTCAACAGCGCAATGGGGCTGCGGCCTTGCTGGAGGGCTTGGGTGAGGACATCGAGGGAACGGCCATGGGCGCTGAGCAGCGTAGCCTCCTGCCAGGGCAGTTTTACCCGACTAAAGGCCAATTGGATGGCACTGACATGGGGGTGAAAGGTGATCGCGTCGGCGGGGCATACCGTCAGCAGCCACCGTCCCAGGCCAAAAAAGAGAGGATCCCCAGAGGTCAGCACCACCATGGGGCCAGGGCTTCCAGCCTTGAGCCGGTCCTGGAGACGAATGGCGAGGGCCTCTAAGTTGCCCAGGGGCCAGCGATCGCCCCCATGCTCGGGGAAGTAGGCGAGATGGCGATCGCTCCCCACCAACACCGGAGCCGCTGCCACCAAATCCACCAGGGCGGGCGAGAGCCCCGCCGCCCCCTCCATGCCAATGCCCACCACTTGAATTTGGGTCATGGCTGCAGCTCCCAGGCCCAGATCAGCAAAGCATTAATGATCGCCGCTGCCACGGGGGATCCCCCCTTGCGACCGTCAACCCGAATGTGGGGAATTGCGGTTTTGGCCAGACTGGCTTTGGCCGCTTCCACCCCCACAAAGCCCACCGGCGCACCGATCACCAAAGCGGGCTTTTGAGGATGGGTGGCAGCGCGATCGCACAGGGCCTGCAGCGCTGTCGGGGCATTGCCAATCACAAAAACCCCCCCCGGATGCTGTTCCCAGGCCCGCAGCAGACCGGTTTCGGTGCGGGTGCGTCCCGGCTCAGCGGTTTCGGCTAAATCCACCGCTGCGATCAAAGGATTTTGGAAGGTGCGCTGCACTACCCCCTGACAGCCCTGGCGCACCATCCCCACATCGGTGATGATCGGTACCCGCGCCGAGAGGGTCGCGATCGCCCCGGCAATCACCCCCGGTGAAAACCGCAGCCACCGCTGCAACTCAAAGTCGGCGGTGCTATGGATGATCCGCCGCAGCACCGCATATTCTGGGGTGGACAAATCATGGGCACCGATCTCGCGATCGATGATGGCAAAGCTCTCTTGCAAGATCGGATGGTGAGGAAACGGGGGCATGGTGATAATTTTCTAGCCCCCCTTCTCCCAGCTTTGGGAGAAGGGGCTGGGGGATGAGGGCCTTTCGGCATTGGTGCAAGAGATCTTTACATATACAGTGCGCCTACAATGCTAAAGCGCTACGTTCCCAATTGTTCCAGCCCTGTTGATCGAGTCCGAACCATGGCGGCGTATTTTTTCTGGGGAGACGATGATTTTCGGTTGCAGCAGGCGGTGACCGCATTGCGCGATCGCAGCCTCGATGCCGCCTGGGCCGATTTTAACTACGAAAAAATCACCCCCGATTACCCCGATGGACCGATCACCGCCTTAAACCAAGCCATGACCCTACCCTTTGGCATGGGGAAACGGGTGGTGTGGTTGGTGGATACGACCCTGGGCCAGCGCTGCCCTGAAGCTGTCTTGACGGAATTTGAGCGCACCTTGCCCCAGATCCCTGAAACCACGGTGCTGATCCTCACCAGTCCCCAAAAACCCGATGGTCGGGCCAAATTCACCAAGCTTTTCCAAAAACACGGGGAGATCAAAGCCTTTGATACGATCTCGCCCTGGAAAACGGACCAACTGCTGACCCAGGTCCAGGCCACCGCCCGCGATCAGGGCTTACAGCTCTCGTCCGAGGCCGCTGACTTACTGGTGGAAGCGGTGGGTAACCAGACCCGGCAACTGATGCTGGAGCTGGAAAAACTGGCCCTCTATTGGGGCGATCGCCCCGGCCCCATCGATGCCGAAGCCGTCTCCCAATTGGTCACCATCAGCACCCAAAACAGCCTGCAATTGGCCGCCGCCCTCCGCCAGGGCGACACCGACGAAGCCCTGGGCTTGGTCGCCGAGCTGCTCAACCGCAACGAGCCCCCCCTGCGGATCATCTCGACCCTGGTGGGGCAGTTTCGCACCTGGCTATGGGTGAAGGTGATGGTCACCAGCGGCGAGCGGGACAATCAAGCGATCGCCAAAGCCGCTGAAATCGGCAACCCCAAGCGGGTGTACTTTTTGCAAAAAGAGGTGGCCCCCCTGCGGCTAGAAGCCCTACAGGAGACCCTCAGCCATCTCCTCGTCCTAGAATCAGACCTAAAGCGGGGGCGAGACCCCGCCGCCACCCTACAAACCAAGGTGATTGAAATCAGTCAGTGCTTCCGCTCCGCTGCGACAAGGCGGTAATGGTTACAATAGGAGATTGATCCTGGCCCAGGGACAAACTGGGCCGCAGTCTTGTCCTAACGTGGGGGGTGACTGCTGTCCCCGCCAGGGGGGATGTTTTTTCAGGGGGGATCCTGAACTGCGTATCTGCATGGATGGGATTGAAGGGAGATGACTTTAGGAAAACGTCACTTTTTTGCATATCGGGGCCAGGGCTGGCGCACCCTAGGGTTGGCCAGCCTCGTGGCCAGTGGGATGGTTGGGGCCATGGCCGTGGCCGACTTTGGCGATCACTGGGCAGAACGGGGGATTATACCTACCGCTGTGGCTGATCTGTGATCGCCGTTTTCCCCAGTGGCCCTGGCCCAAACGGCGATCACAGATCCAGAAATCGACCAGTACGCCAACGCTGTGCTGCAGATGGATCCGGCCCGCAGTGAAGCCTATACCCAGATCGCCAACCTGCTCCTCGCCGCCAATATCGATCTGAATCGGGTCAATTTAGGTTGTGCCCATAGCAATCTCACCGCCGCCCCGCGATCGTTACGAAAAGAGGTTGAGGCCCTGCGAGTCAGCTACTGCAACCAGGCCCGAGAGATTGTCGATCAAAATGGCCTCACCGCTCAGCGCTTCAATGAAATCACCGCCGCCCACCGGGAAGATGTCGCCTTGGGCGATCGCCTTCGCCAGGCGCTGGTGCGGCTGCAACAGCCATAGGCGCATTGCTCGCTCCCCCAGAACCGACTGGGTTTTGCCGGGTTCCGGCAGCCCAGCGCCCCCAGTCCTGACCCACCCTGACCGCATCGGTCTATTGTTCTCGAACGGTATTGAATGTCGACGCTGATTCATCTCCCCTTGATCCCCTGCCCTCCCATTGAAAACCGATGAAATTTATTGATCTGGCTGAAGTAAACGTGATTGCGGGGAATGGGGGAGATGGCCTGACCACCTTTCGTCGCGAGAAATATATCCCGGCGGGGGGACCCTCTGGGGGCAATGGCGGCGCGGGGGGCTCGATCTATTTGGTGGCCGACAGCAATCTGCAAACCCTGTTGGACTTTCGCTATGCCCACCAATTTAAAGCTGAGCATGGGCAGCGGGGAGGCCGTAGTAACCGCACCGGAGCCGCAGGGGAGAATCGCTTCGTGCAGGTTCCCTGCGGCACCATCATCTACGACGCCGACACCGATGAACTTCTGGGGGATCTGGTCGAGATGGGCCAAACCCTCTGTGTGGCCAAAGGGGGCAAGGGTGGCCTGGGAAACCGCCATTTTTTGAGTAACCGCAACCGCGCCCCCGAACATTCGCTGCCGGGACTACCGGGGGAAGAGCGCCGCATTCGCCTAGAGCTGAAGCTGTTGGCTGAGGTGGGCATTATTGGTCTGCCCAATGCGGGCAAATCTACCCTGATCGCCGCCCTCTCCGCCGCCCGCCCCAAGATTGCCGACTATCCCTTCACCACCCTGGTGCCCAA
>JAQCKL010000280.1 GCA_027592485.1 Cyanobacteriota bacterium | reverse complement strand
CCCCCGCCGTAATCACCTGCCGCAACCCCTCTTGCAGCACCGTCACCGTTTTGGGGTCTAATTCCATCGACTCCCGCCAATCCGCCGGATCCCCCACCCGCAGCAAATGGGGCCTGACCTTATAGCCACCGTTGGCTGGGACCGCAAACATCACCGCCACCTGTAGGGGCGTCGTCTGCAAAAAGCCCTGACCGATGGACATGTTGATGCTGTCCCCCTGGAACCAGCCGTAGCCAATGTTCTCCTGTTTCCAGGCATCATCAGGTACGAGTCCAGGGCTCTCCTGCGCCCCAATCTCAATGCCCGTTTTAGAGCCAAAGCCAAATCGTCGGGTCCATTGAATCAGGTCTTCTCCCCCGACCCGCATCCCCACCTGATAGAAAAAGGTGTCGCTACTCATGGCCATCGCCCCCCGGAACCCCAGCGGTCCAAAACCCGCGTTGTTCCAATCCCAAAACAAAATGCCCCCGGCATTGATATTAGGAAAGGTAGGCAAAATCACGTCATGGGCGAACTTGCCGGTTTCGATCCCCGCAACGGTGGTGACAATCTTGAAGGTGCTGGCGGGGGCAAATCCCTGCAAGGCCCGGTTCACAAAGGGATACTCTTCCCCTTGTAATTGGGTCCACTGGGCATCGCTAATGTTGCCGGTAAAGATATTGGGATCAAAGGCGGGGCGGCTGACCATGGCCAAAACGGCCCCATCGCGGGGGTCAATGGCCACCACTGCCCCCTGCAAATCGCCTAGGGCGGCCTCTGCTGCCTTTTGCAGTTTGATATCAATGGTGAGGCGAATGTCGGTGCCCGATACCGCAGGCTTATCTCCCAAAATTCGCAGCACCCGACCGGCACTATCGACCTCCACCTGCTGGCCGCCCCACTGGCCCCGCAGCTGACTTTCAAAGGCGGCCTCGGCCCCCATTTGACCAACGATGTCCCCGAGGCGATACCCGTCTTCGATTTTTTCTTCCAATTCGGCATCGGTAATCTCGCCGGTGTACCCCAATACGTGGGCCGCGAGGTCGCCATTGGGATAGTTCCGCACCGCTTCCCCTTCGAGGCGCACCCCCGGCAACTCGGCGCTGTACTCGGCCAGAGCTGTGGCTTGGCGAGGACTAATCCCTCGGGCTACCGTAATTGATTCAATTGATTCGTATCCCGCTTGATCGAGCCGTTGCTGAATGGAATCTGGGGGGACGTTTAAAATCTTTGCTAAGCGACCGATCACCTTGGGCCATTCCGATTTGGGCAGGGCGATCGGCCAAACTGAGACAGAATGGGACAAGCGGCTGCCCGCCAACACTTCGCCATTGCGATCGAGGATGGCCCCCCGAGCCGGACGCTTGGGTACGAGACGGATCCGATTATTTTCGGCCAGTTGGAGGTTGAGATCGCCATTTACCAAGTGAACTTTGTCAGTGGCCGAGTCAATGCCCCCAAACATCAGCCCCGAGACGATCACCATCAAGATGACCGATTGGAACTGTTTGCCAACGGTGCGTTTGCTATCGCGACGGAAGTGAGTGGTGGGCGGTAGGGTTAGGGTCATCTTCCCTAGGGGAAATCAGCATTGCAGAGCTTTACCAGTTTAGCGGTCACTGGCATAGACCGTAGTACCGTGGCCGGGGTGGAACGGTGGGCCAAAATCGCAATCCAGAGCAGAATCGGCACGCAAGTGTTACACCGTACACATTTCTTCAGGGGGTATCAGTTCTTTCATTGGAAGAGACTAGCTTAATGCTTGATAGGATGTGACCTAAATCCGGGTTGCAATCAGGGCATGATCCAAAGACGATAATCCCTAGCTCCCAGAGGGGTTTACTACCGTTCGGAGAATTTCATCGCCATGGCTCAGACGGTTTCTCTTCACCCGGTTTCTACCGCATCCACCCCTACCCTGGATGTTGAACTCCGGCAGGTCTCTAAGGTGTTTGATGGGGAACCTGCTGTCGATGCCATTGACTTGCAGGTGCGACAGGGGGAATTCTTTAGCATCTTGGGACCGTCCGGCTGCGGTAAAACCACCACATTGCGCTTGATTGCCGGATTTGAGCAGCCGACCCAGGGGGGGGTCTTGATTCAGGGTCGCCGTATGGAGTGGGTGCCCCCCTATAAGCGATCGGTGAATACCGTGTTTCAAAGCTATGCCCTGTTCAACCACCTTAACGTTTGGGACAACATTGCCTTTGGACTCAGGATCAAAGGCCTAGCCAAAACCCAGATAAAGCAGCGGGTGGCCGATGCCCTAAAGCTGGTCAAAATGGAAGAGTTTGCCCGTCGCCATCCCAAGCAACTCTCCGGAGGGCAACGGCAGCGGATCGCCTTAGCTCGGGCCTTGGTAAACCGGCCGGCGGTGATGCTG
Organism: Cyanobacteriota bacterium; assembly: GCA_027592485.1. GTDB lineage: Bacteria > Cyanobacteriota > Cyanobacteriia > Phormidesmidales > Phormidesmidaceae > PCC-6406. Next base: position 3,915 of record JAQCKL010000280.1, on the reverse strand, counting down.
CTGGATGAGCCTTTGGGAGCCTTGGACTTAAAGCTGCGCAAAGAAATGCAGGTTGAGCTCTCGAACCTCCATCAACAATTGGGCATCACCTTCATCATGGTCACCCACGACCAGGAAGAGGCCCTATCCCTCTCTGATCGCATTGCCGTGATGCAGGCGGGCAAGATCGCCCAGGTGGGCAGTCCCAGCGAGATTTATGAATCTCCCCGGACCCCGTTTGTGGCGGACTTTATTGGCGATACCAACTTACTCCAGGGTCAGGTGGATTACTGGGATGGTCAGGTGATGCGGGTTAAAACAACGACTGGCCTGACGGTACTGGTGCAGCGCTCCCCAGACCCTGAGTCGCTGAAGCAAGTGGTGGTCAGTATTCGCCCTGAAAAGATTCACCTCAGCCAATCAGCGTCTGACTCAGGCAACTGCTACTCTGGCTTCGTAAAACACAAAATGTATCTGGGAACCCATTTACACTGCATGGTGCAGCTTGATAATGGGGACTCCCTAACGGTTTTACAGCCTAATCGGACGGGTAACCAGCTTGCGGTTGAGACCAGGGTTTATGTGCATTGGTTGCCAACCGATTGTTTAGCCCTAGCGGCCTGAAACCCCTTGCGGTTGACTAGCCTGGCCCAGGCTGATACCTTTCGTTCTAAATTCTATATTGCGAATTGTTGAAGGTTGACAACTTGTAGACAGACCGTTTTTAGCGTTCAAACCATCTAGTGAGGAAAAATGCCGTGCCCCGTAAACCATCCCTTTTTTCAAGGCCGAGTCGTCGTTTTAACCCGACTCGCCGCCGGTTTCTACAAGGTACTGCTGCTGCTGTGGCTGGTGGCGCCCTGTCGAACTGCCGGGGGGGAATCAGTGATGTCCAGAGTGATGACACAGCGGCAACTACGGGTGGTGAGGGCGACGCTAAAACTCTACACATTTATACTTGGGCCGACTACACCAACGATGAGTTGGCGGCCAAATTTACTGATAAAACCGGTATCGATGTGGTTGTCGATATTTATGATTCGAATGAAACCATGTTGGCCAAGATGCAAGCAGGGGGCGGCGATGCCTATAGCTTGATCTACCCCTCAGACTACATGGTGCAGCAAATGATCGAGCTGGGCATGCTATCCGAGCTCGATCCCGCCCGCCTCACCGGTATGGAAAATATGCTCGACAAGTGGCAGGATCCGGTCTACGACCCCAAGAACGTCCATAGTGTCCCCTTTAGTTGGGGAACCACGGGTTTGCTTTACAACAAAGACGCCGTTTCCGGGACCCCCGAGGATTGGGACTATCTCTGGGATAACCAGTCTGACCTCGCCCGCCAGATGACCTTATTGGAAGATGTGCGCGAGACTATGGGAGCCGTTCTGAAGTCCCTAGGCTATTCCTACAACTCGTCGGATCCCGATGAGCTGAAAGAGGCCTATGAGCGTTTGGTGGAGATCAAGCCCGCCTTGGCTAAATTTATGTCCTTTGGTTACGAAGATGCCTTGCTCGGCGGTGATTTATCCATCGTGATGGCCTACTCCGTGGACGCGATCTCTCTCACCCTGGAGGACGATCGTATGGAATACATTGTCCCTGCCAGTGGCTCCTCCGTCTGGACTGACACGATTGTGGTGCCCACCTCGGCTCCCAATGTGGATGCGGCCTATGAGTGGATCAACTTCATGCTAGAGCCGGAGGTGTCTACCTTTGCCGTGGAGAGCCTTTCCTTTGCCACCCCTAACGCCAAGTCTTTCGACATGCTGTCCGATGAGCTGAAAAACAACGAAGATCTCTTCCCCTCTGAGGAAGTCCTAGCCGTTTGCGAGGGCATTGCGCCCCTTGATAAAGAAACTAGTGATCTCTATGACGAGTACTGGACCCAAATTACCAGCGCATAGGAGTACCCATGGCGATCGCTTCCCCTTCTGAAGATCAGGATTCGCACCCGCCGCTCGGGCGGCTCGGGCGGCTACGGGCGACCTGGATCGGACCGCTGACCCTACTGGCTCCTTCGGGCCTATGGCTAGTGCTGTTTTTGGTCCTGCCAACCCTGCTGATTTTGAATATTAGTTTGATGCCGGGGTTACGGCCAGGGGAATCTCCTATCGGATATGGCCTGGGAAACTACTCCCAGGTCTTTAATCCCTGGGATGCGGCGTTCATTCCGGTTTATATCCAGGTCATTGGGCGATCGCTGTATTACGCCGTCACCACCACGGTGATCTGTTTGTTGGTCGGGTTTCCCGTAGCCTACTGGCTGGCGTTAATGGCACCTCAACGCTGGCGTAATTTGCTAGTCGTGGCCTTTGTCTTACCCCTATGGACCTCATCCCTATTGCGGTCCTATGCCTGGAGTAGCCTGCTCCGGCCCAGTGGCATTCTCAACAGTTTTATTGAATGGATTAGCAGCATTATTGGTGTGCCGTTACCGACCCAGGACTGGCTCTACACCTCTACCGCCGTCTTAATTGGCCTAACCTACAATTTTTTGCCCTACATGGTGCTGATTCTCTACGCGTCGTTAGAGAAGATCGATCGCGCCTTGCTGGAAGCCTCAGCTGATTTGGGGGCGAGGCCCAGCCAGACCTTTTTGAAGGTGACGGTGCCCCAGAGTCTGCCGGGGATCGCGGCGGGTTGTTTGCTGGTCTTTATTACCAGCATGGGTGACTTTGTGGTGCCGACCCTTTTGGGCGGAGCCTCTAGCATGACCATCTCACGACTGATCTATAACCAGTTTTTGGGGATCACCCGTAACTGGGGACTGGGGTCCGCCTTGAGCATGGTCCTGATTTTGGCGGTCAGCTTAGCCATTGCCTTGCTGCTCAAATATGGCGATCGCGACTCCATTGCTGAGGCCTAGGGGATTCGGTGGATCACTCTTTTAACTACGGCTCCCGAACTGACTCCCTAAGCAATAAGGAAACATTATGGGATTAACCCAATCCAGCTACCGGCCACGGCTCCCCTTCACTTGGCAAGGGGCATTGACCGTAGCCCTGTACGGGTTCATGTACATTCCCATCGTGGTGCTGGGGATCTATAGCTTCAACGATTCCAGTCGGTACACCTCGGTGTGGCAGGGCTTTAGTCTGCGTTGGTACGAAGCCTTATTTCAAGATGCCCGCCTCTTGAGTGCCCTGCAAGATACCCTAGTCATTGCCATTGTGGCGGTCGGGATTTCGGCGGTGTTGGGCACGCTCATGGCCCTAGGCCTAGCAAAATATACCTTTCCGGGGAAATCGCTCTATCAAGGGGTGGCGTATTTGCCGCTGATTATTCCCGACATTGCGATCGCGGTAGCCACCCTGGTATTCCTGGCCTCCATGGCCATTCCCCTCAGCATTTGGACCATCATTGCTGCCCACATGGTGTTTTGCCTGGCCTATATTGCGGTGGTGGTTTCTAGTCGTTTGAATGGCCTTGATCCCAACCTCGAAGAGGCCGCCCTTGATTTGGGGGCCAACCCCGCCCAAGCCTTGATCAAAGTGCTGCTGCCCGAACTGATGCCCGCGATCGTCTCAGGCTGTCTACTCGCCTTTGTCCTCAGCATCGATGATTTATTGATTTCCAGCTTTACTGCCGGTGGTGGCGCTAACCCCTTGCCCCTTGAGATTTTTAGCCGCATCCGCACCGGCATCAAACCAGACATGAATGCCCTGAGTGTCTTGCTGATTTTGGTCTCAGGTATGATGGCGGCCCTAGCAGAATACCTGCGCTACAAGGGAGACACCAGCCAGCGTTAAGGCATGGTCAAGGTGACGGGATATAACGTCAGGAAACCTATAAGACTTTGAGTCTTGAAGCGTGCCGGAGGCCTTCTGATCCCAGCTGTATTCTATCCTGAGCGCCTTGGGGCACGACTTGGCAATCTTCTAGGAGAGAAAAATCAAGAGAATTGTCAAACCCACCAGTCCAGCGAGAGAA
>JAQCKL010000279.1 GCA_027592485.1 Cyanobacteriota bacterium | reverse complement strand
GTATATCCCCATCAGTCGGCCCCTCAGTGTTCATGCGCTTGGCCGCCCTCACGCTGAGGTCCTTAGCAAAGCCGCCATCGGGGTTGATGTGGCGCTTAACGGTGTCCTGAACGTACTCCTGATATTTCTCTGGGGTGAGGTTGATCCGCTGGAATACGGGCTCAGACATCAGGACCACATCAAAGGCATTTTGGGCGGTCTGCTGCATTTTCCTCTCCTTGGTTGCAGCGTCATCACTGACCATGGATAGGATCCCGTCTTTCTTCAGTTGGGCATCAGTGAAGGGGATCGGGTTCTGGCGATCGCGATCGCCATCCGCAAACAGGACAAAGTTTCCCTGCTCATCCTTGACCGGGAGATTTTCGCCACCCCCGTACAGGGGCACCGAGTTGGCCCGCAAATCCTCGGGGGAAATAGCGGTATATTCCCGCTGCTTCAAGGGTTTATCGCTGTCTTCCTCATCAAACAGCAGGTAATTTCCCTGTTCATCGGTGGCATAGGCTTCCGCCTTGCCCTTGCCCGTGGTGAGCAACACCATGCCCTTGAGGTCCCCCACCAACCGCAGTTTGGGGGAACCGTCCTTAAAGGTCTGGGGCTTTTCCCCCACCATGGCCATCTGATAGCCAGGGACTTCATAGGCTTCACTGCCATCCTTCCAATACTGCTGGCTCATACCCAGCACCATCACCGAGGCATCAGGAGCCCAAAACTTGAGTTCCTTGACCCAGTTGGCTAGCACCGACTTGGGGACCACGAAACCGTTTTTCTTGACCCGCCCCTGCTGTTTTAGGTGCATCGCCAGGGCGATCGCCGTTGCAGTTTTGCCCAGTCCGACCCCTAGGGAGATAATCCCGCGCCCTTGGTCTGCCATCTGACGGACGGTGGAGCACTGGTAGTCGTGGAGGCGCTTGCCGCCGGACTGATCAAAGCCCTGGATGTCTAGCGGATCGCCACTATACTCGGTGTCCAGCCGCGCATTGAACGCCCGGTTGTAGGTGTCCTCAATCTCATCCCGATAAAGCGTTGCCGCCAGCCAGTCCTTGAAATCTGCCTGAAAATCCTTCAGGGCATCCTTCATCAGGTACCCCTTTTCAGCCGTGACATTGGCCCGGATCTTCTCCCCATTCAGGACCGACAGCAACCCTTGGTTTAACTTGTTTTTCTTGTCCTCAACGAAGCGGGTAGGCTCAAACTTGCCATCCTCAGTTGCCTCTACCTGCAACTGAATCCCCATGGTGGAACAGAACTCATTAAACGCCTGCACCGGAATCCACGAGCCCACATTCCAGATGCTGACGGGCATATCCTCAAAGGTGCGAAGCTGCATCCTTGAGCGCACCAGCGCAATTTGTTCCCCAAACTTGCGGTACTCAGCAGAATCTGGAGCACACTCATCCTGTTGGGCCTGCAAATTATCAATCAGGTCATAGCCATCCCCTTTGATCAGGTGCTGCATGGGCATGTAAAGCCCCCCGCTGTAGCCGATGGAGGGATCGGCCAGCACCTTGGCTTTGAATTCATCATCTGGCAAATCAGACGGAAAGAATTCCCGCACCTGGGCCAAATTGACCGGGTTGGCTCCATAGGCCCGGTAGGCTTCCCCCGCAGCAGCAGCGGCGGTACCCGCTACCCGTTCTTCCTGGTTTTTCAGGGCCGATGGATTGGCCCAATAATCGCTGATGCCGCCATCATCCTTGAACGCCCCCTGCAAAGCCAGCAGAGCGGGATTATCCAATGCCAGTCGGGTGAGGGTGCGATCGCCCGCAGCCGAGCCGTACTTTTCCTTGTAGTCCATCAGGAGCCCCAGCCCCTGACGGATGGCGGCCCCTTCCGCCCCCTCGGATTGCAACTGACGGAGATGATGAGCCAGTACCATCGCATGGGCAATCTTGGCCCGCTCTGCGGGCTTGCCGCTGTCCAGGTTGGCATGGGCGGCCTTCAGCCCTTCCATATCGGAGCCATGCAGTAGCCCGTCAGACTTGGCTAGGTTCAGGTAATTCTCTAGGTGGTCAGGGTTGATGCTGACCCGCCTACCCACGTCCTGGAGGGTTTCATGGACTGCCTCTAAGGTTTCGTGGCCATAGTCCTCAGCGGACATTGAGACGGGTTCGGTAGGCTGATCGTCTACCCGATGCCATCGAGGGGGATCGCCCTCAAAGCGATACTGGCGACCGTTGATGCTCTTGGTAGAGCCGATGGGCACTCCAGCATCAGGGGTTGCCGCTACCCCCTCTAGGCCCTCATAGGTAACCGTAGGGGTGAGGGTCTGAGCCTTGCCCCGCACCAATGCCGCCTCAGTGGAACCGTTCACCTTGAAGGTTTTGCCGCCCCACTGGTTAGTGGTTTCTTCCACGGAGCCGAGCACATGATCGGGGTTGTCCTCAAAGTAGCTGCCCCCGATAAAACTGGAGTCGGTGACCGCCAGCAGGGCAGCTTCATCCCCACGCGCGATCGCGTCCAAGATATGGTCAGGGTGCTTCTGCATCACCAGCACATCGGTAACCGTGGCGGTGCCCGTGTGTTCAAAGGCATCACCGGGCAAGCGCTGAACTCCCACCACGCGCCCGTGCTTGCACAGTTCCGCCCGCAGCTTCTGATGCTGAGATCCGCTGGTGACGCCGTGGGGGACCACTACCGACATTACCCCACCCGGCTTCAGCCGCTTCATCCCTTCGGTAAGGAATAGGGCCTCAGCAGTCTTGTACTTGTCGCGGAATGCCGCCGATGCGGCCATATCGTTATCGTCCCCGCTCATCTGGCAGGGGCCAAAGGGGATATTCCCCGTGATGCCGTCTACCTGGGTATCGGGGTTATCCAGCAAAAACCGCTCAAATCGAGCGTGGGAGACATCCGCATGGGGGTTCAGGGCAGCGGCGATCGCGCTGGAATCCTTGCTGATGTCTACCCCGACTGGCAGCACTGAGGGGTCATCCTTGACCCCGTGGAGGAATACCCCCGTTCCACAGGAGGGTTCCAGTAGCACACCGCCGGAGAACCCCGCCGCCCGCAGTTGCCCGAGCACATGGCCCGCCACATCCGCCCGCGTATAGTATTCGTTGATCGAGCCCGTATCTTTCCCCAGCCCCCCTTTGCCGCTGTACTGGGCCAGGGTTACCAGTTCTTCAGGGGTGTACTCTGTCTTGCCCTGGGCCAATAGATCTAACGCCGCAGCATTGGCCCGCTTGCGCTGCTTGGCCCCGGAGACAGCCGCATACTCTACATCCGTTCCAGCAACGGGTTCCGTCCCATCAGCCGCCGCCTCCAATTCCCGAGACGCATTAAACGCCCTGACGATTTCGGCATTAGGATTGGGCGCTGATTCTACCTGGGTGGATTCCCCACCGATGGGGGTCATGCCCTGCTCAGCCATGAGGCGATCGCGTTCAGCCGTGGCCGCCTCTAGTTCGGCATCCAGATTCTCGTCAGGGATGCCGTCATTCTCCCCTTCAAGGTCGCCCAGGTCGTCATCAAACTTCTGAATGATGTCGAGGAGTCGGGTAACGACGCGATTAGCAATTTTCTTGCGCTCCAGCAGTTTGGGCTTTTCATTACAGGCATTCACTACCGTCTCGCGTAGCGGTTCCTTGCCCGTGAACTTATAGCTGGCAATCATCTGGTTGACGGCGTTCTCGTTGAGATTTTCGTCTGCGCAGAGCTGCCGAATCGCTTCCACCCGTTCTTGGGTCCAGAAATCTCTAAAAGCTGCCTCAAACGCAGCTTCCGGCTGAATCGTCGTCATGCGATCTTCAATAAATTTCTCCAGCAGATCCCGCTTATTTCGGAGTTGAGCTTCCTTGTCGATGAGTTCCAGAATAGAAGCCTTCTTCTTCTGGTAGGTTTCCTGGCTGGCTGCGTCGGTGGGAACCTCGCGATGCAGTTCGGCCAGCAACTTGAGAATGTAGGAGACGTTGATTTCGTCGCGCTGGATCAGCTCTAGCTCAAAATCCACTTCCTCGACCGGAGTGGGGGTACTGTCGTCATCGTCGTTACGGGTGCGGGTGCGATCGTAGATGTCGAGATACTTGCTCTTGTAGTCCTCAAAGGTTTGCTCGTCCATGTTCAGGTCGGAGAACTGAAACTCGGTGAAGGACTTGCTGACATTGAGCAACCTGATCAGGTTACGGAAGGCTTTGACGAACTCGACCTGGTCATCTTCGTCGATGAGCTGATTGACCGCGTTGGGGTCAGCGGCGATGCTCTGTAGTGCCTGAACGCCCTCGTTGAATTTGTCGATGTAATGCTCGTAGGGCTCGATGAAAATCTCTTCTTGGGCGTTTTCGTCGGAGAAGAGAGCGACGGCATCGTCTGTGTTTTGCTTCAGGTTGCGGAAGCAGACGATATTGCCCTGCGACTTCAGTTCGCCCAAAACGCGATTGGTGCGGGAGTAGGCTTGAATCAAGCCGTGGTACTTCAGGTTTTTATCGACGTAGAGGGTGTTGAGCTTTTTGACATCGAAGCCCGTGAGGAACATATTCACCACGAGCAAAATGTCAGCCCGTTCCTGGTCTTGAAAGTCCTCGCGATCGCGGTCCTTCATTCGCTTCGAGATGTCTTTGTAATAGGCGTAGAAAGCCTTACTGTCTTTGGCGGAGTGGCTGGTCTGGTAGAGCTGGTTATAGTCGGCGATGAACTCATTCAGCTTGTCGCGGCTGTGGCTGCGGGTGCTGGTGCCGATATCAAAGTCTGGATCACCAATCAGGCCGTTGGCGTCGTCGTCGTCTTCATTAACGCCGGGGGTAAAGATGGTGACGACGCGCAGATCGTGCAAGCCCTGCTCCCGCTTTTGTTTGAAGGCTTCGTAATAGGTGATCAGCGTGTCGATGTTGCTGACACAGCACATGGCCGAGAACTTCTTGCCACTGGTCTTACGGTGATGGTGCTCAATAATCCAATCCACAATCAGGTTGATGCGGTCGGGATTCTCGAAGAATGCCCGATCGCCTTCGGGTTCGGTGTTCAGGCTGCCGTCCTGGCGCTTGAGCTTGCCCCAGTACTCAACGGAAAACTTGAGGACGTTCTGATCGGCGATCGCGTTGGTGATCACATAGCGGTGCAGGCACTTTTCAAATAAGGAGGCGGTGGAGAGTTTGAGGCCATCTTTCACATAGGTATTTTTCTCGGCAAAGATGGGTGTGCCCGTAAAGCCAAAGAGCTGCGCGTTTTGGAAGAAGCGCACAATGTTGCGGTGGGTTTCGCCAAATTGGGAGCGGTGGCACTCGTCAAAGATGAACACAATGCGCTTGTCCCGCAGCGGTTCCATGGCGGCTTCATGGCGGGAGTGGGTGATCGCTCGGTTCAGCTTCTGAATGGTGGTGACGATGAGGGCGCTATCGCCCGTGATTTGCTCGACGAGCTGGCGGGTGTTGTCGGTGGTGTCTACGGAGTCGGGGCAGAAGTAGTTAAACTCTTTGCTGGTCTGGTAGTCGAGGTCAGCGCGATCGACCACAAACAGCACCTTATAGACGGTGGGCAGCGCGGTGAGAATTTGGGCGGCCTTGAAGCTGGTGAGGGTTTTGCCTGAGCCAGTGGTGTGCCAGATATAACCGTTCTTCTTGGTGTCCTTGACGCGCTCGATAATGGCTTCGACGGCGTAATACTGGTAGGGACGCAGCACCATCAGGAGCTTGTCAGACTCGTGCAGCACGATGTACTTGCAGATCATCTTGGAGACGTGGCATTTCTCCAGGAACTGATCGGCGAAGTCGTCGAGCTGGGTAATCAGGTTGTTGTTTTCGTCTGCCCACTCAAAGGTTTGCTTGAAAGATTGTTTGCGGTTGTTGGCGTAGTAGCGAGTGTTGACGCCGTTGGAGATGATGAAAATTTGGACGTAGTTAAATAGGCCAAACTCGGCACTGTAGGAATGGCGCTGGTAGCGATTGATTTGGTTAAAGGCTTCTTTGATGCCCAGGCCCCGGCGCTTGAGTTCGATTTGCACTAGGGGCAGGCCGTTGATCAGCAGCGTCACGTCGTAGCGGTTTTTGTAGCTGCCTTTCTGGGTGACTTGGCTCGTGACCTGGTATTGGTTTTGGCACCAGTGCTCGGTGTTGAGAAATTCTAGATAAAAGGTGCTGCCATCATCGCGGGGCAGCTCCATTTTGTCGCGCAGGCGTTTGGCGCGATCAAAGACGTTACCTTTATCGAGGTGGTTCAGGACTCGGGTGAACTCGTTAGCCGTGAGTTGAATGCCGTTATGCTTTTCGAGCTGGGCTTTCAGGTTAGCCCGTAGGTCGGCGGCATTGCTAATGGCAATCCGCTCGTAGCCTAGCCCCGTCAGGCGCTCGATCAGGTTTT
>JAQCKL010000278.1 GCA_027592485.1 Cyanobacteriota bacterium | reverse complement strand
AGCCAAAGCGTTCAAAAATCAACGGCATCAGTAGCGCCGCGAAGGCCGGTCCCACCCCTGCCGCCAGGGCAAAGGCTCCGTAGTAGGTGGCCTCTCGCCGGGTCTGGGTGAGGTAGGTGTCGTAGTCCACTACGGCCCCCATCATGGCGTAGACCAACACCAGATAGCCCCCTAAAAAAGGGCCGATCAACACCAGACTCAGGAAAGCGTGGGGCCAAAGAGGAATTCCGGGGATCGAACCCACTAAGGCAGTCAAGAGGGCGGCGATCGCCAGTCCCATCAGGGAACTCAGTAGCAACTGGCGGTGGCGATACCGCTTGCCCAGCCAATTCCATAGGGGAGCCGCTGCGATCATGGCAATGACGACAACCGCCTGTAGGCGGCTGACATCGGCCTCATTCCCCTGCAAGACCACCGCCACAAAGTAGGGCAAATTCGCCAGCAACATGGCGTAGGCCGTTTGTACCAAAATCGTGGAGGCGGCCAACCGCAGAAACTGGGGATTTTGTAGGGTGGCCCGCATGGCTTGGAGTGCTGACAGCTTCACGGGCTGCGGTGGGGTTTTGGGCAGTACCCCCACGGTCCCAACCACGGTTAGCAGACTGACGGACCCCACCACGAGCCCCATGATTTTGGGACTGGCATGGACATAGAGGGGGGCCGCAATCACTGCCCCCAATAGCACCCCCACGGTGCCAAAGATGTTCTTCCACATGCTGAGGGTGACCCGTCCTGCTGGGGTCTTGGCCATCTCTGGCAAGCTGCTGTCGTAGGGAATGCCAATGAAGCTGGTGCTGGTGAAAAAGGCGATGGTGATGGCGAGAAAGTAGAGGCTGTTGCGATCGCTCACAAACGCATCTAGGGGCGTCCACAACAGTACGGTACAGATCAGCGCCAAGGGGGCGGCCCCAATCAAAAAGGGTTGCCGTCGCCCCCATCGGGACCGGGTGGTATCACTCCAATGGCCAATTAGGGGATCAATCACCGCCCCCCAAACCTGGCTGAGGGTGAGGAGGACCCCGACCTGGGTAATCGGTAGGTATTGAACGGCGTTGGAGTCGGGGGGTGGGGCGTAAAAGTAAAGTAACCAGATCGATACGGTGGTGCCAACCAGATTAATCCCCGCTGAGGTACAGCTATAGCGAAGGATGCGAGGCAGGGTTAGGGGAGGGGACCCAGGGTTGCTGGTGGCGGGATCATCAGAAATGCGCGTCATAACTCTCGGCACTGTCTTGTTAAAGGTTGAGTCATTCAAAGCCTCTGGATGAGAATATTTCAGAGATCTTCACGGGCCTCTGAATGAATCCCCTTGCCATCGCTGGCGTTGTTCGTTTGCCTAAACTCCAATGGGGCCACACCCAGTTGTGGATTAATCGCTGCACATTCAAGGCCCTCTGTAAGCCTTTTACCTGCTTGGCATAGTGGTTCTGTCGCCTTCGGTAAGCCGTCGCCCGTCGCCTCAAGGCACTATTGAATGCCTCGACATGATTGGCATGAACCTCTGCTTTAGGACTAATCGCCGTAAAGGGATGCTCGACTTTAAGCCACTCAACGCGCCGATTCCCCTGAGAACCCTTGATTTTTATTGCGACTTCTAATCCCTCACGCCATACCTTCCGATGGGGATAGGCATCTGAGGTGATGTTGCTGGGCAAGTAGACGCTGGCCAGTTTCCATAATTCCTTGCCGTAGCGCCGCTCACCGTCCGTAAACCACCGTATCCAATGACTGGGTTCTGCCCACTGCCAGGCTCGTTGAACACCTTGCTCAAATAGCTGAGCATCCTTGAGTCCGGCACTGGCTTCTATCCAGTAACGACTCTCCCGCTCAATGAAGCTAATCGTCCATCCCCTGCGACTCTGAGGGGGGAAAGGTTCTCTAGACCTCCCTCCTTAACAGGACAGTGCCCACCTTAGCAGTTCTCGTAAAAGGGTTAAGCGTCCCCTGAATGTCGCGTTGACGGGGTTGCTCCAGAGGAGATAGAGGGACGCTGTCTGCTCTGCAAGCATGTTTCTGCTCTGAGTTGGGCACCTTACGCGTGCCATTGTTAAGGGATCTGGGTATCCTTTACATCGTTAAAGTGCATTGCTAATGTCGCGATCGCTTTCCCCATAAAACACCCCGAATATCAACCCTTTGACTTGCTTCTGCCCCGTATTTATTAATTTTTCCTATGAGCGCCTCCACCCCCAGATCAGCTCGTACTCGCAAACCTCCCAAGACCCGCATGTTGGTCGTTGATGACGAGCCCGACAACTTGGATTTGCTCTATCGCACCTTCCGTCGCGATTTTCTGGTGCTGCGGGCAGAGAGTGGCCAAGAGGCACTCAATATCCTTTCCGAGCAGGGTGAGGTTGCGGTCATTATTTCTGACCAACGGATGCCCGAAATGAAGGGCACCGAGTTCTTGAGTAAGACGGTACCCGAATTCCCCGATACGGTGCGGATCATCTTGACAGGGTTCACCGATGTTGAAGATCTGGTTGATGCCATTAATGCGGGCCAGGTTTATCGCTACATCACTAAACCCTGGGATCCAGAAGCCCTCAAGCAGGTGGTGCAAAGGGCAGCAGACACCTACGAAATCCTCAAGCAGCGGGGAGATGCCATGCAGCAGGCTCAGGTGCAGCAGGATTTAGTGCTTTCGCTCACCGATATTGCCCAAAAGGGTGAGGCCCTAGCGCCAACCCTAACGGCCATTGCGGAGGCCCTGAACACCAACCTCAGCACCGGTGGCTGCGTGGTGGCCACTGTCACCGACGATCAGGTGGGGGACCCTGTGGGTGTGGGGGGCCAAGGCAATGCTGTCCTGCTCAAAGATGACCCGATGGTGGCCACTGCGATCGCCCAACGGACCCCCCAAACCCTGGCAGACACGGCTACTGCTGAGACGGCTGAAGCCTACCAAGGCGCAGGCATTCATGCCCATAGTGTGATCCCGGTGGTGTTCCGCGATGTGGTCGTGGCTGTGATTTCTTGCCAGTGGCCTAAGGCCCAGATCTTCGCCGAGGGGCAATTGAGTCTGCTCACCCTGGCCGCTCGGCAGGTGGGGTTGACGCTGACCTGCTGTAGTTGACTTTTGCCGTTATGGCAGTCGCCAGTCCGCTTAGGACAAGACTGCGAACCCCTTTGCTTCTGCGCCATAACGGCATGGGCGATGCGGTATGGTATTGCGGAGATCTGCACCGATTACCGTGAACGCCCCACCCTCTGACGCTCAGCCCTCTGATGCCCTACCCTCTGCCACAGCGGTGCGCGATCTCTTCGATCGCATCGCCCCGGTCTATGACACGATTAATGCCCAGCTCAGCGGGGGACTCCACCGGGTATGGAAGCGCATGGCCATCACCTGGAGCCAAGCTCAGCCCGGTCAGACCTGCTTGGATCTGTGCTGTGGTAGTGGTGATCTAGCTCTGTTGTTAGCCGAGCGGGTAGGACCCACCGGCCAGGTGTATGGCCTGGATTTTGCCGTTGCCCAACTGGCGATCGCCCAGCAACGGGCCGCGAACCACTGGCCACCCCTAGATATCCAGTGGCTAGAGGGGGATGCCTTGGATCTGCCGTTTGCTGCCGCCACCTTTGACGCGGCCACCATGGGGTATGGCCTCCGCAACCTGACGGATATTCCCCAAGGGTTACGGGAATTACATCGGGTGTTGAAGCCAGGTGCCACCGCCGCCATCCTGGATTTCCATCAGCCCCAACAGCCCTGGATGCAAGGGTTTCAGCAATGGTATTTGGATCAGGTGGTGGTGCCCACCGCCACTCGCCACGGCCTCACCGCAGAATATGCCTACATTGCCCCAAGTCTAGAGCGATTTCCCAATGGGGTTAAACAGGTCGAAATCGCCCATCAGGTGGGCTTTGAGCAGGCCATCCATTACCCGGTGGCGGGGGGACTGATGGGGGTGCTTGTCGTCACCCGCTAGGCACTAGGCCCGCCCAGCATTAGGTTTGTTATGATATGTCGGCTCATCCCCCATGAATAGTAGTCGCCAGTCCAGCTAGGGCAAGACTGCGAGCCCATTTGCTGCTGTGCCAAAGATCAGGGCGATCTGAGGTGCCATAAGCACAGTGACCAGCGCTATAAATGGGGGCGATCGCCGATGGGTTGGCATGGCTTGGTCCGATGTTTGGCTATTAATTGCGCCTCCCTTGGTGGGCGGTGTAATTGGGTATTTCACCAATGATCTGGCGATCACCATGCTGTTTCGGCCCTATCGGCCCATATACATTTTTAAACGCCGTCTGCCCCTCACCCCAGGTCTGATCCCCAGCAATCAATCTCGCCTGGCCCAACGGGTTGCCGACACGATTATGGGCTCCCTCTTAACTCCAGAGGAGCTGCAAAACCTAGCCCGCCGCCTCTTGCAGACCGAACGCATTCAGCAGGTGATTCAATGGTTGCTAGAGCTGGCCTTAGATCAGGTTCAAGCCCGTAACCAGGCCCGCACTGCTGAGGTGGTGGGTAATGTGCTCCAGGATTTGGCAGGGGAATCTTTGCCTCGCTTGATTCGGGTGTGGGCAAGGCGGGAGACCTTTCTCAAACCCCAGCTCGATCAAGTTTTTGATCAGGTGCTGCTAGAGTTCCAGCTCTCCCCAGAGCAGGCCAGTCAAGTGGCCGACTGGCTGCTGGACTCAGTTTTGCCCCCCGATACCCTGCGACGGGCGATCGTTGATTTCCTCACCGATCGTAATATTCAAGTCATTGATGAAATTTTTCGCTCCCGCACCAGCGGTACCTACTGGGTAGTAGCCAATTTGTTTGGGGTCCGCAATGCCCTAACTCGTCTCCGGGCCGTTTGTCTAGACGAGCGGGAAATCAGTAATGTGCGCATTGCTGAACTGATGGAAGCGCGGGCGTCGGGCGATCGCATCCAGGAATGGCTGCTGAACCTATCGCTACAAAACCTGCCGGTCTCAACGGTGCGAGCCTTGAGAACGACGGTTCGAGACACGGTCCGTGAGTACATTCGCACCCTTGGCCCCGATCTGCTGAAAGGCTTGAGTCAGACCGTGAACTGGCAGCAGTTGGCCACCCAGTTGCTCAACCGCTTGCAGACCTCCGCTGCTGTTACCGAGTCCCTTGCGCCGGTCAGTGAGGAATTGGCCTTGATCCTAGAGCGTTATCTAGAGCGGGACCTAGAGTCCTTGGTGGCCCAAATTATCCCAATTTTGAACATTGACCAGGTGATTATTGAGCGCGTGAACAATACTGCTCCGAAAGATGTGGAACTGGCGATTCAGGGCATTGTCCGCAGTGAACTCCAGGCGATTGTCACCTTAGGGGGGGTTTTGGGATTTTTGATTGGTGGGATGCAGTCGGTGATTTTGTTTTATCGCTAATCAACCTGTAAATCGTCTGTAAACCTTAACGGCAGAAGAATTGACGATTTCAGGGGTGATCGCTACAGTTAAGGCGGCTTAACGGCAGGCCGAGTATTGCTGGGCTAGGCGCTGGGCTAGGCCCCAAAGCTTTATTTAATGGGAGGGGATCATGGCGCATTATCACCAGGGCAATCAAAAGACCAGACGGCAGTCTTGGGCAGGGGCGGGGTTGGCGGCATTGTTACTGTCTAGCGGTGCGATCTCAACCACGATGGTTTTGGCCACACCCCAGGTGGCCCAGGCTTATGTGGCTTATCACAGTTTGTTTTTATCCCGCGATCGCAATGAACCCTATGAAAACTTCTTGCGGCGGGCAGAACTGATTGCACGGGCTGGGGTGCAGCGTAGCTTTGATGCTGATTTGCTGGTGACAGAAGTGGACCTCGTGGTCGTTGCGGAAAACCAGGGCGTTTCCTTACCCGCGATGGATATCAGGGTGACTCGTACGCAATGGCGGAACAATCCCGATGTGCAGTACTGGGCGACCTACTATGAAAGTGCTGCCAGTCTCTTAGGGCTTTAGGCTGGTGCTTGGGACATCCGATGAACCGGGCGGGTGAATCCAGCGATCGCAAAGCGGCAGATGTATCATCTAAGCCACCAAGATTGCCTCAACCTTGAGCACTGACAGTCTGATAGTGCCGCCTCTCAAACGGGAAAATTGATTGTATAGCAGTTGCCAGTCCGGTTAGGACAAGACTGCAAGCCAGTTTTGCTTTTGCGCCAAGGATCAAAGCGATCCTTGATGTCCTAATCAAGGTGGCCATAGCGATGGCAGGGTTGACCCTGCTAGGTAATTCGCAATCATGTCAGCCCATGGGATTGGCTGACCGATGAACACGCTCACCGTTTCTACTGGAGTTTAGACTAGCAAGCTAAAAAAAGGCGTTCCCAAAGCAAGTCAGGAGCGCCTCAAGGCAG
>JAQCKL010000277.1 GCA_027592485.1 Cyanobacteriota bacterium | reverse complement strand
TGCAAAGGCCGCATGCCCGGCAAATTCCAGCGCATGGGCGGGTAGTTTTTGACTGACTCAGACATCTCTTGGGGTTCTTTAACCACCATCATTTTGACTACACGAATGTAGTAATAGATGGAGATGACGCTAGTCACTAGACCCACTAACACCAAACCGTAAGCGCCCGCCTGCCAGCCCGCCCAAAAGATGTAGAGCTTCCCAAAAAAGCCCGCCAGTGGCGGAATGCCCCCTAAGGAGAGTAAACAGACCGTCAAGCCCAGGGTTAATAGCGGATCCTTTTGATAGAGGCCGCTGTATTCACTAATTTGATCCGTCCCGGTTCTTAGGGAGAACAGGATGACACAGGTAAAGCCCCCTAGGTTCATGAACAGATACACCAGCAGATAGAACACCATACTGGCGTATCCGGCCTCAGTCCCAACGATCAGGCCAATCATGACAAAGCCCGCTTGGGCAATGGAGGAGTAGGCCAGCATCCGCTTCATGCTGGTCTGGGCTAAGGCCACGACGTTCCCTAGGACCATGCTGAGAATAGCTAGGGCCGTAAAGACAAAGTGCCACTGTTCAGAAACCAAGGGGAAGGCCGATACTAATAGGCGAATGGCTAAGGCAAAGCCAGCAGCCTTGGAGCCCACCGACAAGAAGGCCACCACCGGCGTTGGCGATCCTTCATAGACGTCAGGGGTCCATTGGTGAAAGGGGACGGCGGCAATTTTGAAGGCAATGCCGGCAATCACAAAAACGAGAGCGACCACCAAACCAATCGGGGCATCGGTGGCATCGGTAGCTAGACTGGTGGCAATCGCGCCTAACTCGGTTTCTCCCCCCGACAGGCCATAGAGCAAAGACAGGCCGTAGAGAAAAATGGCTGAGCTAGCTGCTCCAATTAACAAATATTTGAGGGCCGCCTCGTTGGAGCGGGGATCCCGCTTCATGTACCCCGTCAGCAGATATGAGGAAATACTTAGGGTTTCTAGGGAGACAAAGATCGTCACTAACTCGTCTGCCCCAGACAGCAACATGCCACCCAAGCAGGCGGTCATCAGAATGACCAAGAACTCCGCCAAGGAGGTGCCTGATTGCTCAATGTAGCGAATGCACATCGGGACTGTGAGCATCGCCGAAAGTACGATAATGCTACGGAAAATGACGCTCAGCGTATCGCCGTTAAATCCGCCCAAAAAGGCAATGGGCTCAGCCACATCCCACTGGAAGACAAGGGCCACTAAGGCCGCTAACAGACCCGCCATCGTGGCGTAGGGGGTCCAGCGTGAGGAGGCTCGTCCACCAATTAGATCCCCAATTAAAACCACCATTAAGGTGGCAATAACAATGCCCTCAGGCAGAATATTGCCTGCATTTAGCTGGGCTGCGAGAGTCGAAAAGTCCATGGAGCGGGCGTCCCCTAATGACGTTGTTAATGCCCCACCGGGTAACGAACCCGTATGATGATGCCCATACTAGGCCCGATGAATTACCCGCTTTAGGTGCTACACCACGCATATTACCTTGTCTTTCCAGTGATTGGCTGACATTCTCGATCTCAGTATCAATGGCCTCGATTTAAAGTCTGCCTTGGGGGACATCTTGGAATCGCCACCCTCAAATCCGCAAGTTGATGCGGTTCCTGGGATGTTAGGGAATGGCTTTGGGCGTTATAACCTAACGGAGGGTGAACCCTTAATCTGGACGTAACCCCACCTTATGCTCTATTGATTGAGTCGGTAGTAGAAAGCGAATACCCGTTCCTTAGCTCCAGTGCCAGTCAGGAATGGAACCTGTGAAAGGTTCGGTAACATTCTTGGCCACAATCCTTCCACCCGGCGCTAAGGTCATAACAGCCTAGGAGTCATCCATTCAGTCCTATGTCCACCCTTGTTATCGTTGAGTCTCCGACTAAAGCCAAAACCATTCGCAACTATTTACCGAAGGGCTATCGGGTAGAAGCATCCATGGGGCATGTGCGAGATTTGCCGCGATCGGCCAGTGAGATTCCTGCTGCCGTTAAAGGCGAAAAATGGGCTCAGCTTGGGGTTAATCCTGAGACTGATTTTGAACCTTTGTATGTAATTCCCAGTGATAAGAAAAAGGTGGTCAAAGCCCTTAAGGAAGCTTTGAAAGGGGTCGATGAGCTGCTCCTAGCCACTGACGAAGATCGCGAGGGAGAGAGCATTAGCTGGCATTTGCTCCAGGTTCTCAAGCCCAAGATGCCCATCAAGCGGATGGTCTTCCACGAGATCACAGAAGAGGCCATTCAGCTCGCCTTGGGGAACTGTCGGGCGATTGATGACCAACTCGTGCGTGCCCAGGAAACGCGACGCATTCTGGACCGCTTGGTGGGCTATACGCTCTCGCCGCTACTGTGGAAAAAAATTGCGTGGGGCCTTTCCGCCGGACGCGTTCAATCCGTTGCGGTTCGACTGTTGGTCGAGCGTGAAAAAGTCCGCCGTGCTTTTCGCCGAGGCAGCTATTGGGATCTCAAAGCCAGCTTGCTCAAGGATAGTGAGGCTTTTGAGGCCAAGCTGATTTCCCTGGGGGGCACTCGCCTCGCCACGGGCAGTGATTTTGATGAAAATACCGGACAGGTGGCGGCGGGTCGCCAAGTGGTCTTGCTGGATGAGGCCCAGGCCCGCATCCTCCAGGAGCGTCTCCAAACCAGTGCTTGGACCGTCGCCAACTTAGAGGAGCGTCCTTCCACCCGCAAGCCTTCTGCGCCGTTTACCACTTCCACCCTGCAACAGGAAGCCAACCGTAAATTACGGTTGTCGGCTCGGGATACGATGCGGGTCGCCCAAAGCCTCTACGAGCAGGGCTACATCACCTACATGCGGACCGACTCGGTGCATTTGTCTCAACAGGCCATTGCTGCCGCTCGGGCCTGTGTTGAAACCAAGTATGGTGCTGCCTATCTCAGCCCTAAACCCCGGCAATACACCACCAAAAGTAAGGGAGCCCAGGAGGCCCATGAGGCGATTCGCCCCTCTGGCGGGACCTTCCGCACCCCCCAGGAAACCGGACTTGGGGGACGGGAACTGGCCCTGTATGAATTGGTGTGGAAGCGTACGGTGGCCACCCAGATGGCTGAGGCCCGCCAGACCCACATCACCGTTCAGATCGAGGTGGGTGATGCTGTTTTTCGGGTGACGGGGAAACGGATTGACTTCCCAGGCTTTTTCCGCGCCTATGTGGAAGGTTCCGATGACCCAGATGCAGCGATTGAAAACCAAGAAGTCCCCCTGCCTCGCCTGGCAGTGGGGGATAGCGTCAATTGCAGCAGCTTAGAGGCGATTGGCCACGAGACCCAACCCCCAGCTCGCTACACCGAAGCAACTTTGGTGAAAACCCTGGAAAGCGAGGGCATTGGGCGTCCCAGCACCTATGCGAGTGTGATCGGGACCATTATTGATCGAGGCTACGTGAATGCCAATGGCAATAGCCTGATCCCCACGTTTACGGCCTTTGCCGTCACCGCTCTTCTAGAGAAGCATTTCCCTGATTTAGTGGATGTAGGATTCACGGCTCGCATGGAGCGGACCCTGGACGAGATTTCTACAGGAGAAGCGGAATGGTTGCCCTACCTGCGGGCGTTTTATAGCGGTGATAGTGGTTTAGAACATCAGGTGCAAGAACGGGAAGCGCACATCGACCCCACCGAAGCTCGCACCGTTGATTTGGCCGATTTGGCTGCCAAGGTACGGATTGGTCGCTATGGTCCCTATGTTGAAGCGGAGAACGATGAGGGTCCTGTCAAAGCCTCTATTCCCCAAGATATTTCCCCCGCTGACTTAGATGGAGATCAAGTAGAGCTGCTGCTGCGCCAAAAGACTGAAGGGCCTGAAAAGCTGGGTCTTCACCCCGAGAGTAGCGAAGCGATTTATGTGTTGTTGGGGGCCTATGGTCCTTACGTGCAACTGGGAGAGGCCACTGATGAGAAGCCTAAGCCTAAGCGAGCTTCTTTGCCGAAAGGGGTGACCCCTGACACCGTTACCCTAGAGATGGCTGTTGGTCTCTTGGCCTTGCCGCGCCTGCTGGGGACTCATCCAGAAACGGAAGCGCCGATCAAAGCTAGTCTGGGACGATTTGGCCCCTATGTGGTCCATGACCAGGGTAAAGCCGGCAAAGATTATCGGTCTCTGAAAGCTGAGGACGATGTTTTGACCGTTACCTTGGAGCGCGCCCTAGCATTATTGGCCGAACCCAAGGGTCGTCGCGGTCGTCGCAAGGCCGAGCCCTTGAAGGCACTGGGGCCACACCCTGAGGACGGGGAAGCCGTTGAAATTTATAACGGACCGTATGGTCACTATGTGAAACATGGCAAGGTCAACGCCTCTTTGCCAGAAGGTAAGACCCCGGATGACATCAGTCTGGAGTTAGCAATGGAGTTGCTCTCTGCCAAGGCTGGCACCAAGAAGGCGACTCGCAAGCGAGCCACAACCACTAAGCGGGCGGCGGCCAGTCAGAAAACCACAGCAAAAAAGACGACTGCTAAGAAAACGACTGCCAAGAAAACCACGGCTAAGAAGACTACGGCGAAGAAAACCACAACTCGGGCCAAGAAGGAGGAATAGGGATCCAGCCGATATGGCAGTCTCCAGTCCGGCTAGGACAGGATTGCCAGCCCCTTTGCTGAACGAAGGATCAGGGTGCTCCTAAGGGTCCTCAGCAATGGGGCCAGCCCTATACAAAGAACCGAGCTATGGGGCGCTGGGGGTCGTTTCCTCTGTTTTGGGGTCGAGTTCTGAACCTGACGGTTCCGGCCAAAGTAAGCGTATGGCCATGATTGTGAAACCGATCGCCGCGATCGCCTTCACCCCCTTGGTGGGCAGTAGTTGAGCGGTGCCATCCCCAATCCAGACCCCAATAAAGCTCGCCAGCAGTAGCGCCCCAGCGGTACCCAGGAACACGGCCTTGGGATATTTAGAGCTGCCGCCTAAGACAATGGCGGCAAATTGGCTCTTATCGCCTAATTCAGAGAGGAAGACGGCTACAAAGCTGAGTCCCAGTAGTTGAAAGTCCATGGCGATTTCTCCCTGCTGTATTTTTGATCTCTGCCCTAGCTGGCTGTAGCTAGAGTGCCACGATATCCAAAAGCAACCAGGCCGTAATCGTCAACAACATCACCCCGGCAGCGATATCGAGGGTGCGGGCGGATAGGCGCTGGGCCAACCACCGTCCCAACAGAACCCCCAGTAAGCTAGTGGCGATCAAGGCTGTACCGGCCCCGAGGAAGACGACCCAAGGTTGTCCTGACTGGGCGCTCATCAGCAGGGTCGTCACCTGGGTTTTGTCGCCCAATTCCGCCAAAAAAATGGTTGCGAACGTGGACACAAAGCAGCCCCAAAAGCCCCCGCGATTGCCAGCCTCAGATGACACATCGGGGACTGGCGAGGATGCCCCAGGCGGAAGATCAACGGTTATCGGTTCCGCGATGGGTTCAGAACCGTCAGTCACAGGGGTAGCATTCACAGGCGATCGCGTTTCATATTCTTTTCATTATTGACGATAGTTCAGTCTCTGGCAACGTAATCTAGGCGCTCAAATAGAGGTACTCAGGGATCTTAGGGGTGCTCAGGGATCAACTGCGGCCTGAAACTGCTCCATCTCTGGGCTGTTGGCCCCATGGACCCCCGTAATTTGCTGCTG
Source organism: Cyanobacteriota bacterium (assembly GCA_027592485.1). Lineage (GTDB taxonomy): Bacteria > Cyanobacteriota > Cyanobacteriia > Phormidesmidales > Phormidesmidaceae > PCC-6406. Next base: position 665 of record JAQCKL010000277.1, on the reverse strand, counting down.
GCAGCAGTCAATGGCAAAGTCGTTTAATTCTTCTGGGGTAATCCCATACAGCACCCCAAAGGTATCGGCCTGCACCCGGCAAAACCAGGGACGGTCGGCGTAGATTTGGCAGCGACGGCTATCGTGATCGAAGTGAATACACCAGCCATCGTCACCGACTAGACTCAGATAGTGCTCTAGGTCTTGGGGAGATAGATACTGATCTAAGTCGGGGCGATCAGCTGGATTAAGCTGGCAGCAAGCGCCACAGTTCTGAATACATTGCCAATGGGCCATGGATTAGGTGCCGAAATAAATTGCCTTAGAATTTCTGTAAACTTAATTTAATTTGCGATCCCAACACCAGATAGAATAGCCCAGTAGCCGTGAGTGTTGGAGTAAACGGCTCCGCCGTTTTGGGAGGATCTATGGAATTCGTAAGCAGTGTTTTAGGCGGTATTAACTTTGAGCTGATCGCGCAGCTCACCATGCTTGCCATGATTGTGGTCGCTGGTCCAGTCGTTGTATTTTTGCTAGTGGCTCGCGGCGGCGACCTTTAGATGTAGATTCAACCCAGCCTAAAAGCTTTATTTTTCAGTGGTCACGGACCTCTCATCGTTGAGGCTCCGTGGCTTTTTTATTGCTTGTCGCTACCCAACGGTTGGAGCATCCATTCGGTTCATGAA
>JAQCKL010000276.1 GCA_027592485.1 Cyanobacteriota bacterium | reverse complement strand
ATTTTGATGTCAAAACCCGCCCTGCTTAAAGATTACCTGGACTGGCGGTAGGGGTTTGGCAATGCCAAACCCCTGAACTCGGGATCCGTGCAGCCGCGACCTTAATGAATATCGGGTTCGATTTGGGCGAGGGGAATAAAGCACTCACTGGGTAGCAGTACCGGGCGGCCCCCAAAAATCAGCTTGCCGCGTCGGGTTTTGCGCCCGATCGCGACGCCAATGGGCCGTTGCACATCATCGGCATGGACCTCGTAATAGGTCCGATAAATATGCCGCGCTGCCTTCAGCAAGGACGGGTCGAACACTGCCGCCATGCCAATGGGTTCGTGGCGGGGGGGCAACGGTGCTGGTGGCAGCGGTTGGTTATAGCTATAGCTATGCACGGCGTAAGAACCCTTCAGTGAGATAGCAAGACTTTAATCGATACATCCCCATGGGTGGCTGGTCTAACAACCTTTTGTTAAGCAAGGGCTTTTAACAGCACCTCACCCATGGCCTGACAGCCCACCAGGGTCGCCCCCTCAGCCATAATATCGCCGGTGCGATATCCCTGATCTAACACAGATAGTACTGATGTTTCAATCAGGTCGGCGGCCTGGGGTTGGTTCAAACCATAGCGCAACATCATCGCCGCGCTTAAAACTTGGGCCAAAGGATTGGCTTTATCTTGACCCGCGATGTCAGGGGCGGATCCATGGACCGGTTCAAATACCCCTGGCCCATCCGCGCCGAGGCTGGCGGAGGGCAACATGCCGATACTGCCGGTGAGCATGGCGGCGGCATCGGAGAGGATATCGCCAAATAGGTTGCCGGTGACGATGGTGTCAAACTGCTTGGGCCAGCGCACCAACTGCATAGCGGCGTTGTCTACATAGAGATGGGACAATTCCACATCGCTGTAATCAGCGGACATTGCGGTGATGCGATCGCGCCACAATTGCGACACCTCCAGCACATTCGCCTTATCCACCGAACAGAGTTTGCCACCGCGCTTTTGGGCCGTCTCAAAGGCGACGCGACCAATGCGATCGATCTCGCTATCGGTGTAGGCCATGGTGTTGACCCCCCGCTGTTCGCCGGTTTCGGTGGTAAACACCCCCTTGGGTTTACCAAAGTAGATGCCGCCGGTGAGTTCCCGCACCACCATGATGTCCACCCCTTCGACCACCTCTCGCTTTAGGGAAGAGGCATCAATCAGTTGGGGCAAGATCGTCGCCGGTCGGAGGTTGGCAAATAGCCCCAGCCCCGCCCGCATCCCCAGTAGTCCGGTCTCGGGACGCAGCTCACGGGGTAGGGTATCCCACTTGTAGCCGCCGATCGCCGCCAGCAAGATTGCATCACTCTCTCGACAGGCGGTCAGGGTTTCCTCGGGCAGCGGTCCCCCGGTGGCATCAATGGCTGCCCCCCCAATCAGCGCCTCTTGAAAGGTGAATTCCAGATCGAGCTTGCTGCCCACTTGTTTGAGCACGTCTAGGGTGACGGCCATGATTTCAGGGCCAATGCCGTCGCCAGGCAGCAGCGTAATGCGGAAAGATTGGGTCATGGGTTTATGGGGGCGGGGCTCAAGCCCGAGACTATCGACTCAAAAACCAAACCATTATCCTACCCGGTCCTCTGCTGCTGACCGCCTATTGTTATCTGCAAGGATTGGCCTCTAGCCCCGGTTCCCGCAAAGCCCAATAAGGGTAATGGTGAATGTTGTGCCCTAGCCCCTCTGAGAATGGCAGGTGAGGATACCCCTGTGGACCTCTTCGACAATTTGGCGGGCGATCGCCAGCCCTGGCTTGGGGGCTTGGTTCACATCATAGCCAGACCCGCTCAGCAGGCAGGCAACTTTACGCATATCTTTCAGATATTTTGTTGATTGCCGAGTTAGCTTAAACGAACGCTACGGCTCAACAAAACAGCCCTTCCAAAATTTATGGAAAGGCCGCTTTTTAGAAGCTAAACGCTGAGATCTAATGGGTCGGTGGCATCACCACCCGCTTGGCCAAACCGAGCGATCGCAACCCATTAATCACCCACCAAGTCGAATCCACCTCCCACCATTGCCAACCCGCCTTCGCCACATTGGGATAAGCATGGTGGTTGTTGTGCCAGCCTTCACCGTAGGTCAATAATGCCGCCCACCAGAGATTGCGAGAGTTATCATCCACGTTGAAAGTGCGGTAGCCCCACATGTGGGACGCCGAGTTGATCAGCCAAGTGCTTTGCCACAGCATCACTGCGCGCACAAAGATGCCGTAGATCACAAAGGACCAGCCGCCCAAAGCGTAGAGCACCAGGGCTAAGGGGACCTGTAGCAGTAAGAAATAACGGTCTAGGAAGCGATAGAAGGGATCGCGGGCCAATTCTGGCGCAAAGCGTCGATAGGCGCGGGCCTCAAAAAAGTCTTGCTTCGGGTAAAACAGCCACAGGACATGGCTCCACCAAAACCCGCGCTTTGCCGAATAGGGGTCTTTATCGACATCTTCCGTATGTAAATGGTGCAGGCGATGGCCCGCCACCCAGAAAATGGGTCCCCCCTGGATGGCTAAGGCCCCCAAGAGTGCAAACCCATATTCCAACCATGTAGGTAACTTGAAACTGCGGTGGGTCAACATCCGGTGATAGCCCAGGCAAATGCCTAAGCTACCAAAGGCCCAGTGCAGCAGGATGGCGACCCCTAAGGCCGACCAAGAAAAGAACCAGGGTGCCAAACAAGCTAGGGCATGGAAAGCCCCAAAGAAGAGCACCGTAATCCAAGACATACGGTCTTTTGCCCCCAGCTGGGGAGGAGCCTTAAGGCTGTGGGTTGTCAACATAGAAATCCTTCAAAGAGAGTCAATTGGACCAATGCCGCTTAGGGGTGATTGAGCCAAAATGCAGCAGCGATGCAGTTTTTGTATTCGACCATCGAACCGATGAGATAATCTTTTGCAAGTGCCGCTTGCATTTAGACTGTAACAGCACTCCCCTAAATTTTGCAAGTGCCGCTTGCATTTATTTCCCATGTCTCGCCCTTCCACCCGCGATCGCCTGATCCAATCCGCCCTATCCCTGTTTGCCAGCCAGGGTATTGCTGAGACCACCACCAAGCAAATTGCCGAGCAGGCAGAGGTGAATGAGGTGACGCTATTTCGTCACTTTGGCAATAAATATGGTCTGCTCTTAGCGGTGATTGGCGAAGGGGCAGCCTTTGACCAGGTGGAAACGGCCTTGGTGCAGCCCTTGCTCACCACCGGCTCCTTTGGGCAAGGGCTCCAGGATTACGCCCTGGGGTTCTTGGCTGCCAGCGATCGGGTGCCCGAATTGCTGCGATCGCTGGTGGGCGAAGCCCGCCACTATTCCCCCGAGAACCGGCAGGTGCTGGCCCATGGCTTCGCGCAAGTCGAGCAGGCCGTAGCCAAGGCCCTGCAAGTGATGGTTGCACCGGACCAATGGGGTGATACCCATGACCCCGATCAGATTGCCGCACTCCTCAATCGGCTGCTGCTCGGCCACGCCCTCATGGCCCTGACCAGTGAAGAAGCAGGTCCATGGCGCGATCGCGACGCCCTAGTGGCTCAATTGGGGAGGCTCTTTCAGCAGGGGTTCTTAGCTGCGGGCAACGCTACGGCCTCGGTAGCAAGCGAGATGACGGATCAGACTCGCCCCCCCGTGACCGACCTCTCATCTGCGCGGGTCCATGAGATTTTGCAAACCGCTAAAAAGCAAGATGCTCAGAGCTATGCCCTGATGTACGTTCTGTTTGGGGCGGGAGTTGGCCCCTCTGAGCTGCTACAGCTAGAGCGGGTCCATTACCTCAGCGATCGCACCCAGCAGAGTTTGTGCATTGGGGTTCGCAATGGTCGCCAAGTCCCCATCAACCAATGGATTTTAGGCAAGCGTTACGGCTCCTATCACAAGAACCCCCTCACCCAATGGTTGAGATCCCGTAAGGATGACCTGCCCGCCTTATTTCTCAACTCAGACGGCACCCCCTTAACCGCCGCTGGCCTTAACCAGTATTGGCAAGGGGTGACCGCCGATATCAGCACCGTCACCGGTCGCCCCCCCGCCCTCGAACAAGCCCAGCAAACCTGGTGTGTGGAGATGTTTATGCGGGGGATGGCCCTAGAAGACATGGAAATCTTGACCGGATGGAGTCGCCCTCAACTTGCCCCTTTTGTACAACGGGCACGGGAAAAAACTGCGATCGAGCAGGCCATCCGCATGGACCAAAAGAAGTCGACCGGTTCCAGTGTGCCGATGCCGTAGCGCATGGCACCGCTCTGGGTACTGAAAACGTTACAGGCATCTGCAATTTCCCTGGGGATGCCTTACCCTCAGCCATAATGACAAAGCTAGCTTGGCGTCTTCGGATTATTGATTCGGCTATGAAGTTATCGACTTTTGTACGCACAACGGTACTGGTGCCCATGGCAGCGATGAGCTTGGCCATGGGATCGGGTTTACGGGCCTCAGCCCAGATCTATAACCCCATTCCCCTACCCCCGAGCAATGAAATTACAGATACGCTCTCGGATGCGGATATTCCTACAGGGTTCGGCGGTTACGCCCGAGACTACACGGTTTATCTGGAAAATGGTGATCAGGTGGCGATTGATCTCATCTCCAATGAATTCGACACCTTGGTGACCCTCCTCCACCCTAACGGCACCACCGTTAGCGAAAATGACGATGGTCCCGATGGTACGACCAACTCCCTTCTGTTCGCCCGAATGACAGAGTCTGGAGTTTACACTGTGCGGGTCAGGTCCTATGCGGGCCAAGGCTCCGGAGAGTTCTTTTTGAAGGTAGCGCGCCTACGTCCTATTTAGGAGGAAGGATAGGTTTATCAGACCTTGATATTTTCCTCCATTCTGTAATGTTGCCATAAAGATGCAGGCCATTTGCTTGATTCTACGGTGGGTTTACGGCATTCTACGGATAGTTGAGTCTGAAGGGTTTCAGAGTCACCGCGAAAGCATCTATAACCAACAACCAGTAAGGCCAGGGGTGATTGATTTCACCCCTTTTTTATTACTTTATCTGCATAAAGACTCCGTAAAAACTTCTATTTTTGTCCGGATTTATGAAAGCTTTATTCAATAATTGTGGGATTATCGTGATCAAGGCGATTCTATCTTCCATGGCTTAGATAAGGCGCTTGAGAATATTCCTGAAATGACTCTCTGTGAGGTGCTACCGTGGCCGCTCCTTTACTGCTGTCCGAATCTGAAGTCACTCCCTTTAGTTTCTATCGTGACTCCAGTATTTATGAAGGCATCATCTGTAACTCAGGTGCCTACAAGCTGAATTCATCATTCGAATTAAGCCAGCGTGCTGAAGCCTTTCAACTGGCACGCAAACTGGCCAAAGCCTCTAAGGTGGTTTTTACCACAGGGACTATGAACCATCGCATTTGGGTCAAGCTGGGCTAAGCCATCGTGTCTTGAAAATCCATTGACCGCATTTTCTTGGTTCTTGACCTTGCGATTCCAACGGTCAACTAGCTGTTTCTTGCCCGAAAAATGCCCCCCTCCCATGACACTCATCCTGCCTTTTTTCGGATTCCTGAAACCTGCTGGCGATGCCCTTTCTTTGTATAAATCTTCCATCACATCACTCTGAAACTAAGTAACCGTTCCCTGCGCGGAGTCGAATGTTTGGGCCGTCACCCCCTGACTCAGGGAGTCACCATGACCATGCCAACTGCTTTATTCCTTTTCCTGCCTGCGATCGCGAATCTCCCTTGCCTTTTGCTGCAGCGACTGGAAATAATCCGTATTGGTAATCTCCTCGATTTGCTTGGCCTTGCGTTTGTCGTCAATTTCAATTTTGAGCACAGAAATTTGCTGTTGCAGCCGCTGCTGCCGCGCCACCACTTCATTCATCATGGTCTGAAAAATCCGACCCAAATGCCCCAACTCATCCTGGCGTTGGGTGATGCCTGCCAACTTCTGAGTCGCGGCAGATTGCAGCTCTTCGTCTGACTGGATGTCATCAGCGGCCAACTTTTGAGCAATTCGGGCCAGCTTTTGGATGGGCTGCACCACCAGGGGCTTTAACAAAAGATTCAAGCAGATGAGGGCGATCGCAAAGCCGCCCACAAATGTGCCAATCACCGAAGAGAAGGCGCGTTGGGCCGTGCGAGAAACCTCTGCGGCGGGCACGTAAACAATTTGCGTGCCGATGACTTCGTTGAGGGGCCAATTAAAGCCATTTTCCCGGCCATATTGCGCCAACATTGCCGGAGGAGCCGCATCAGGAGCGCCATGGCATTGCAGACAAGATTGCTCCTTAATGCGGATGGGCAAGGCACTGTAAAAGACCGATCCTTGGTTGGGCAATTCTCGAAACCC